>PFSB01000001.1 GCA_002788855.1 Candidatus Roizmanbacteria bacterium CG_4_9_14_0_2_um_filter_38_17
CTAAATCTTACGGCTAGATCTGACTTTCCTCCTCTATGTGTCGCTTCAAGCATAATACGGCTTAGCATAAAAGGATTTCTTGCATATTCATCGTTTGAGATAAATTTAATGATTGTGTAGGCAAGTTCTGGATTATTAACTAGCTCGCTATGAGTTACGCTGAGTCCTTTAAATACTGGCTGGTAGATGGAGCTTGCGTCGTTGGCTAGCTCTTGTGAAAGATTGGCCATGGCTGTGGCACGTGAGACTACCGCATTGCTTTCTGATACCACATCTTGAACCTTAAGTTCCGCTTGGATATCCAGTTGACGCTGGGTGCGGTTTTCAGCGTAGACCTGAGCCTTGGGATCTAGTTTGCCCTTTAAATCTTTGCGCATATCCCTTACTTTGTCTAGTAAGGATTTTTTGGGAGACTCTTGTTCTGGTCCAGGACCAGAAGGACCAGTAACCGGAGTTCCCGGTTCTATCGAAGATACAGATGTTTCATCTGATGCCATCTAGCGTATTAGATTAAACCCTATAGTAAATTGCAAGTCTTTTGTCATGCTTATTTTTTAGTATACAGCAGGAGCTGGGGTTAAGACAATATTTACCCCACTCGCTTAAGGTTTAACCTTTCACTTCGTGCAGGGTTGCAGGGTTAGACCTTGTCTCGCTTGTGGTGGTGTAAATGGGAGGAGGTGTTTGAAAGATGCTTGGTTTACTCTATCTACGACCTTTTTAACAAGTTTTGGATTATGTCCTTCGGCTACTATTTTATCTGCTGATATTTTTTTGTCACAGTATAAATATATTATTGGGTCAGCGCTTTCATAAGAAAATCCTAATTCTTGCTCATCAGTTTGGCCCTCCCAGAGTTCAGCTGTGGGCTGGGCGTCTAGGATAGCTTTGGAAACATTAAGATACTTAGCTAGCTGCCTTACCTGTGTTTTATATAATCCAATAAGCGGCTCTAAATCTGAAGCTTCATCGCCGAAGCGTGTAAAGTAGCCAAGGTAGTACTCGCTCCTGTTCTCTGTTCCGCAAACCAATGCGTCGTTTTTCTTTGCATAATCATATAGGATTATCATCCTAACCCTCGCCATAATATTCCCCAACCTTAATTTACTACTTGCAGGGTTTGACCTTGTAGGTTTATTGAAGCTGTCAACTATGGGTTTAATATCTATACTGCTTACTGTTCCTTGTTTGCCATTATTGCCGTACGGCATGCTTATTACATGCACGTTTTGGGCTCCTAGAGCTTTTGTGGCCAGTGCTAATGCGGTAGCTGAGTCTATACCACCAGATACACCTACGACTACCCGTTTGAAGCCTTGACTCTTGAGAGTGTTTTTTATAAATTCTTCTATTTTTTTAGCTGTTTGTTGAGAGTTAAGATTTAACATGTCTAAATTATACATCGCCTCGCTCACTTAAGGCTTAACCTTACACTTTGTGTAGGGTTAAGCCTTGTTTCGCTCGAATCGTGATATTATTAAAATATGCAGCAACATCCAATTCCACGTAACGTAACATCGTTTCAGTTTAAGCTGGTTGGCGATATAACCTTGAAACAATTTGGTTATCTAGCTGCTGGGGCAGTTCTTGGATACATTGCGTTTAGAGCTATACCTGGACCAGGGGTGTTGAAGTTTATGGTTGGGATAATCATTGGGTCTAGTGGAGCTGCGTTTGCATTTGCTCCTATACAGGGAAGACCTTTAGATAAATGGTTAATGGCGTTTATTAAAAGTGTTACCACTCCCACCCAGTTTGGCTGGAAAAGGGGAAAATCACTACCAATGGTTATGGAGCCTAGTTTTAAATTCGGAACAACCAACATCTCATCAAAACAAAAAGTGAATTCTGTTACTGAGGAAGAGATGAAAAGCGTGGACACCAAGCTCAATGCTTACTTAGCAAACAAAAAACAACAACCCCATGAGCTTATTGATGACAACGAGAAAAAGGCGTTACACAAAACAAATACCGCGCTTAGTACTAAAACAACGGGCGCTATAATTAGCCACCAAGCTAACCTGGGTAGGCGAACACATTCCGACGCAATCCTAGACAACACAGTGATGAAGCCAGCTAGCCAATCTGTAAAAACCACCATTCGCTCTATTGAAGATATTTTACAAGAGAGAGTTGAGGCTCCGGCCGAAATGCCGGTTATTGAGGCTCCGGCCGAAATGCCGCCTCAAGAAATTCAGCCAACCGCGAATACTGAGGTTCGGGTATTGGAAACTAAAGCAGCTACGGGTATGGGCTTTGTTAACGCTCCCACTCAACTAAATGCACTTTCTGCTGTGATTCTAGATACTTCTGGAAAACCATTACCAGATATACTCGCCATAATTAAAAATGAGCACAAAATGATTGTGAGAGCTTTAAAATCCAACTCATTAGGACAGGTTGTTTCTCATACCCCATTAGCAAATGGAACTTATTACATTGAGTTGGAAGACCCAAAGAAAATGTTTGTCTTTGATATAATCAAAACAACGCTTAAAGGAGGAATGTTTCAACCGATTCAGATTGGGGCTAAATCTGTTGTCAATAAGCAACCTGTAGAACAGGATGTATCAAGTGTAATTAAGTCGAAATTATTTAGTAATTAAGAAATATGACTGCCCAAGTTAAAGGAACAACACAAAACTTTATTGAAATAGAAAATATTCGAGATGATATCGTAATTATGCGTGATGGCTCCGCTGCGCTAGTGATTGAAACCTCTGCGGTAAACTTTGGTCTCCTTTCTGAGCGAGAACAAGACGCTCTAATTTACTCGTTTGCAGCATTTATTAATTCTTTGTCTTTTCCTATTCAAATCTTAATTCATAGCCGCAAAATGGATATTAGTAATTATCTAAACCTGATTGCTGATCAAATAAAAAAACAAGAAATTGGTTTACTAAAAATACAGACACAGAAATATTATGAATTTATCCAGAACATTGTGCAAGATAATGAAGTTTTAGAAAAGCGCTTTTTTATTGTGGTTCCTTTTTCTGTATATGAATTAGGAATTAAAGGAGGGGTTTCTGGTTCTAAGGCCACAAAACTTCCGTACCCTATAGATTATATTGTGAAAAGAGCTAAAACAGCTCTACTACCTAAGCGTGACCATGTAATACGCCAGATTTCCAGACTGGGCCTGCGCGGCCAACAACTTAGCACCGAGCAGCTAATTGAGCTACACTATGCACTGTTCAACAAAGACACAAGTGAAGGCGAGAAAATAATAGATAGCGAACAATATACTCGTCCAATTATAACGGGACAATAATTTAAACATGTCTTTATTTAAGCGAAATAAAAAACAAATAAATCCTGCTACAGCAACAAACAAGGTCGTGACTAAGAAAGACAAGCAGTCGTCGCAAGATGTGGTTTTAAGCAGACAGCGCCAAAAATTTGCAGCTGGAACCTTGTCACTAAAAGATATAATCGCTCCATCAATTATTGAGGTAGACTTTGATAGTCTTCGGGTAAACAACTCACATTACCGCACCTTATTTGTAATTGGTTATCCGCGGTACGTGTCTTCTAATTGGCTAGAACCTCTAATATCGTTTGACCACTCATTAACAATCTCGATGTTTATTTATCCCCAGGATTCTGGGGCAATTTTAAAAGACCTAAAACATAAAATAGCCCAAATGGAGGCAACCGTAAATAACGACTTAAGGAGAGGTAGGGTTGTTGACCCATCGGTTCAGATTTCGTTAGACGACGCGATGTCTTTGCAGTCCGAATTAGCAAAGGGAGCAGAGCGCTTCTTCCAGTTTGGACTATACATAACCATCCCAGGAAAAAGCGTGGAAGAATTAAATCAGGTAACTAAACAGGTTGAGTCTTCCTTAGGAGCTCTATTAATTATCTCTAAACATGCAACCCTACAGATGGAGGAGGGTTTTAAGTCTACGTTGCCACTATTTAAAGATGAATTAGATATTAAGAGAAACATGGATACTACCTCGTTGGCAACCACGTTTCCTTTTTCGACAGCCTCTTTAACAGCAAATAGGGGAATTTTATATGGAATTAATGAGCACGATGGAAGCTTGGTAATATTTGACCGCTTTAGCTTAGAAAACGCGAACAGCGTTGTTCTGGCAAAGTCCGGTGCTGGTAAGTCGTTTCTTATAAAACTTGAGGCTGTGCGTTCGTTAATGTTTGGAACCGAAGTAATTGCTATTGATCCTGAGGGAGAATACGTTGCGCTTGCTCAAACATACGGAGGAAAAGTTGTGGAATTTAGCATGAACTCTCCGGTTAAGATAAATCCATTTGACCTGTCTCAAATTGTGACCGAGGGTGAAAATGAGTTGAGCCTAAAAATCCTGTCTATTCACGCGTTAATGCGCGTAATTATGGGTGATATTTCACCAGAAGAAGACGCCATACTAGATCGTGCTCTGGTGGAGACGTATCGTCAAAAAGGAATAACTTCTGACCCAGATACCCAGCGTAACGAGCCTCCTCTTATGGAGGATTTATATAAAGTTTTAATTGGAATGGAAGAGGATAAGGCAAGACTACTGGCCGATCGCTTGGAAAAGTTTATTAAAGGTTCGTTAACGGGTATATTTAACCAGCAGTCTAACTTAAACATAGATAACCCGTTAACAGTTTTTAATATTCGTGATTTACAGTCTGAGCTTAGGCCAATTGCGATGTTTATGATACTAGACTATGTCTGGACTAAAATTAAGAAAGAGCTTAAGAAGCGTATATTAATTATCGACGAAGCGTGGCATCTAATGCAATATAAAGACTCAGCTGCGTACATCTATGGAATCGCCAAGCGTTCAAGAAAGTATTATTTAGGCCTAACCACCATTACGCAGGATGTAGAAGATTTTCTGGCTACAGATCACGGTAAGGCTATTATCACCAATTCATCTATGCAGATTCTGTTAAAACAGTCTCCCGCGGCGGTAGATAAAATTTCGGAAGTGTTTTATTTATCAGGTGGAGAAAAAAATTTCTTGTTGTCCACCGATGTTGGGGAAGGCTTATTCTTTGCTGGTCAATCTCATGTTGCTATGAAAATTGTGGCCTCACCTGATGAATATGAACTAGTCACGACCAGTCCAAAAGATATTTTAGGTTAGAAAAATAACGGTGGATAATCAAGAACAACAGCCTCAAAAACGTTCTTTAATAGATGGATTATGGAGCACGGGGGTTAATATTAATCGTGGATTAAATGCAGCAAGAGCTATCCGCGCAACAAGTGTGACCGCTCGTGCTGTTCCTTTTTTGTTGTCTCCGGCAGGAATTGCGGTTGTGGTAGTTATAGTGGTTTTATTGTTACTAGTTATAATTCCTATGTTATTAATGTCTGGGTCTGCGGGAATAACTGGGGCGGGGCCATATGAATTACAACGGGGAGCTCTTTAGTCTTGTACTCTAACCGGCATAATGATGTGAAGATAGTCGTCTTTTCCAGATACGCGAAATACTCCTGGTTTTAAAGGACCACTTACTTCAAAAGCTAAATTTTTGCCATCAACCCCCTTAAGTAAGTCTAGCAAAAAGCGGTGGTTAAAAGCTATTTTTTGATCATCTCCTTCTTCTTCCACAAGCATGGAGCTGGTGTTTTTTCCTACTTGTGGAGAGTTGGCGCTAATATGAAGTTCGTTGTTTTCTATTTTTAAACGGATAATATTTGCGCTCTCTCTGGCAAATATTGAAGCGGTTCTTACTAGGCGTCCAAGCTCTTCTTTATCTATTAACACTCTCGTAGTATGAGATTGAGGAATTATTTGTTCAAAGTTAGGAAACTCACCCTCTATTAATTGAGAGCTAATGGTTGTGTCTTCCCAAGAGGCGGTAATAGATTTTTTATTTTTATCCAGTTCTAAAAATAATTCAGCCCCCTCGGGAATGATTCTTGCTATGTCTATAAAAAATCGCGCAGGAATAATTACTCTTTCTTCGTCAAATTTTAGTTTTTCTCCTTTTATTTGCTTAATAGACAGTCTAAATCCGTCGGTTGCTACAATTCTCTGTCCAAAATCTGTTTTTTCAATTAAAATACCGGTTAATACTACCCTTGCTTCGTCTGAAGCTGCAGAAAAAGCCACCTCTTCTGCGATTTCTTGAATTATTTTTCTTTCTACTCTACCCTTCTTCTCCCCTATTACCACAACGGGAAATTCATTGGCTTGTACCCCATTAAATTCTGCGCTTATTTTTTCTGATTTAATACTAAGGATATTGTCCTTAACAGATATGTCAACCTTACCGGCTGGTAGTTGATTTACAAGTGCAGACAGGTTTTTAAATGGTACACATATTTCACCTTCTTCGTCTACCTTTGCTCTGGTTTCTTTATATATTCCGATAGAAAGGTCTGTTGCTGAGAAGATAGCTTTTCCTTTTGTAAATTTTAGGTATATGTTTTGTAAGATTGGTAACTGTGGATTAGAAGGAACAAAACCAGAAACGGACTTCAAGGCGTTATTTAGGTTTTCTTGTAAGATGCTGGCTTTCATGTGTTTCATGGTTTACCCGTTGATATGTATTTTTTCTGTTAATAATACAAGAAGTAGTATTAGTAGACAGATGGGATAAGTTTATTAAATTGTAAGAGAGCTGTCAAGTACAATCTATAGTTAATGTGGTAGATGTGGAAAAACCCCCACATTTTATGTTGATAAATCAGTGGATAAAGTCGAGGCAATTGTGGATAAGTGGAGAAGTTAAACATTCTTTCCAGAAAGTAATTTTTTTATCTGCAGTATTTCCCCACTCCATCCAGGATCTTTCAACAACTTATGCACTACTTTATCCACACCGTGAATTATGGTCGTGTGGTCGCGCCCACCCAAGAATAAACCAATATCTTGAAACGACATCTTTAGTTCTTTGCGTAATAAATACATTAGTATTTGTCGAGGGGCGGCGATTGAACGAGTTCTCCTCTCCCCCTTTAGATCACTTAGAGTAATGTTGAACTGGTTTGAAACAAGTTTCATCGCGTCGCTAACAGTCGCGCGGGGTCTTGTGGAGTTGTTGTTTGAAGTTTTACCCAGAACACCTTCAGCGAATTCAATAGTTAAAGGTTTGTGATCAATCTCAGATTCGGTAAGCAAGCGAATTAGAGCTCCTTCAAGTCGGCGCGTATCGTCGATCTGCTCGGCGAGGTATTGAGCAACATCCATAGGAATAGACTTACCTCTTTGGCGCGCCTTGATTAAAACTATCGCCGAACGAAGCTCAAAATTAGGAGGAGAAATATCTATAATGAGTCCAGCCTCAAAACGACTACGCAAGCGGGCTTCTAGCTCAAATAATTCGTGTGGTGCCCGGTCTGAGGTTAAAACAATTTGTCCACCAGCCTTTTTTATACTCACGAATGTATGAAAAAATTCTTCTTGAACTTTAATTTTATCTTGTATAAATTGAATGTCATCAAGAAGTAAAAGCTGTGCTTGACGATACTTGCGTTTAAATGCATCTGTGGTGTTATTTTTTATAGCCTCAACAATACCATTTGTGAACTCTTCTCCCATGCAAGAAACAATCTTAACAGAAGAGTCTTGTTTTAATATTTCATGGCCAATTGAATGCATGAGGTGGGTTTTTCCAAAACCAACTCCACCCCATAAAAAAAGAGGATTATAGGTTTTACCGGGATTTTTAATAATTGCCATGGCGGCTGCATAGGCTAGTTGGTTTGAGCTGGATACTGCAAAGTTGTCAATGGTGTAAAGCGGGTCCAGACCCGCCGTATTAATTGTCGGGGTAAAAAGAGGACCAAGGTCGACTTCCTTACCATTAGCCTCTTGCCTAATATTAACCTGTATAGTGATTGGGAGTTTTAGTTTGTCTGAAAGGAGCTTGGTAATTATTGGGTTGAATTTCTGTTCCAAAAATTGCCGCTCAGCGTTGTTTCGGCAGGAAATTATTGCAAAACCATCGCTAATTTTTTCAAGTTGAGCTGACGAAAAAAAAGCTGAAAACTCAGGTTTTGATACCTCGAGTTCAACCTCGGCAAGCACCTCTTCCCATAACTGTTTTAAATCCATATTCATATGTTTCATGGTTTACTTATGTTTCATGGTTTACCTATGTTTCATAGTTTACTATTATTTTATCCACATATCCACATTAATGAAATTGTCTAGTTAAGATTAATTTAGACCTGAAATCGTAGGCAGTTTACCTATGTTAATAAAGTTTTCCACAATTGTCAACACTGGGACGGGGTCATGATATAATTGCCCACAATGGTTAAGCGGACATTTCAACCCAAAAAAAAGCGCAGAAGACGCGTACATGGTTTTTTGGCACGTCTTAGATCAATTGGTGGTATTAAGCTGCTGAAAAGACGAAGACTAAAGGGACGCAAAAATTTATCTATCTAATTTTTGTTGTGTTAAGCAAACAATATCGTATCCAACTCACCGAGCCCCTTTTTCAGAAATTTCAGCACAGTGGCAAGCGCTATCGCAGTGACAACCTAATGGCTCAAGTATTATTAAATGATAACGACTTAACTAAGTTTGGGGTGATCGTTCCTAAAAAACTGGACAAGCGATCAATAAAGCGTAACCAAACAAGGCGGTTGGTTTTTGAGGTTGTGCGTGGACTGCATTCTAGAGTCAAACCAGGAGAATTGGTACTAATAAAGGTTTTGAATTTGGCCATTACAAAAGAAGAGATTGAACAGTTATTGGTTAAAGCAGGGATTAGGTAAACTATGAAACAATTGATAAATGCGTAACATAGTGGTTCAGATCATAAAAGCATATCGTCATATGCCTTTTGCGCCTAAAGGCGCGTGTAGATTTATCCCTTCATGCTCAACATATTGTGAAGAATCAATACTGAGTCATGGTACAATTATTGGGTCGTTGCTGTGCATGAGGCGCGTTTTAAGATGTAATCCTATTCTTACAAAAGAATTAACGCACGACCCTATAGAATAATCGTATGATCGAGCCAACAATATTTAACCAACTAGTTATCTGGCCAATTGTCAACCTCTGGATGGCTGTTTTAAAGCCAATACAGAGCCTTGGAATTTCTGGAGCCATGGGTTTTTCCATAATTTTACTAACTATTGTTATCCGAATACTGCTATATCCTTTAAGTAAAAAACAACTTGCTTCGGCTCATAAAATGCAACTAATTAAGCCTGAGCTAGACACGCTTAAAGAAAAATACAAAGACAAAAAGAAACAACAAGAACAACAGCTTAAGCTGTTTAAGAAACATGGGATTAATCCTGCTGCCGGTTGTTTACCAACCATACTGCAGTTTCCAATATTAATTGGCTTGTACCGCGTGTTTTTACAGGTCTTAAACAATGGTGATTTTGAAGCTCTTGTTGGACAGATTAACAAGATAGTATATTTCCCTTTTCTTAAAATTATGGATTTGAACCCAGACTTTTTTGGAATTAGCTTGGGAATTAAACCCTCGGACTGGAAAGAGATGGGCATATGGCTTTTGGTGATCCCAGTAGTAACAGCGGGTCTTTCTTTTTACCAGACCCAGCTTATGACGGAAGGATCAGCTCCTATGGTTAAGAAAGAGGGCAAGGAGGAAGACTTTGGTACATCGATGCAGAAGCAGATGAAATTTATGTTTCCCTTGATGTTGGGCTGGATCTCTTATGCATTTCCACTCGGATTAACGCTGTATTGGAATACATTTGCAGCTTTTGGTATACTACAGCAGTTTCGCGTTAAGCGCGAATTTGCGGGGAAATAACATGGAAAAGAAAGTAAAAAAAATTACAGAAGAGTTGCTAAAAAATATGGGCTTCTCGGGAGAAGTGTCCGTTTCCAAGGAAGACAGTATTTTAAAAGTTAATCTGGAATCAGAAGACTCTGGTTTGCTTATAGGGAATCAAGGGGAAACACTGCATGCATTGCAGTTGGTGGTGGGATTAATATTAAACAATGGAAGCGAAAAGTGGCAGCAGGTACTACTCGACATTGGTGGATATAGAGTGCAAAGAGAAGATGTGTTGCGTCGCATGGTTGAGCGAGCAGCCAGAAGAGTGTCAGAATCGGGTCAAGACGAAGAATTACCTCCAATGCAGTCTTTTGAGAGGCGACTGGTTCATATGTTAGTGGAAAACTATCCAGAAATTACATCTGAATCAACGGGTGTCGGTCGTCACCGCCAGGTGATTGTAAAAGCTGTATAAATATTTAAGCAGCTATTTGGTTTTTGTAGGCTACTCAAGTTTTAGTAAATTTTTCTTTTCTTCAAAAATTATTTTGAATTTTTTGAAAAATTCCTCTCTTCCTAACAGATTAAAAGAAACCAGATATTCATGGGAAAAAACCACAGGGCAAGGGAACGTTTTACCTGCGATCTCTACGTCCAATGTATGAATATACCCCTTAATTCTACCACCAACACCACCTAGAAAAGTTTCTTTTCCATCCTCAATGGTTATATTAAGCTGTTCAGCCACATCCTCTCTAAAAACAGAAATAGTTGCTCCTGAATCTACTAGGCTAAAAATCCTTGTAGTGCGATTGTTTTTGGAAACAAAAAGATCAATTACGGGAAAAGAATCTCCTGTGGAATTTTTTCGATAGGGAAATGTTTTCATTCAGAAAGAATCAATATGTATGGTCCTTCATCTTTATACGGAACTTTAAAAGATGCAGCCGCTATTTTATCTTTGCCGATAGTTTTACCAGACACCAATGGAGAGATATCTTTGAGCGTATTTCCAACCGCAACAATACGATCTTTCTCAGGATCGATAGCTACCCATTTCCCTGCATATTTACTCATATTTTTAGTAGTAACGTTTATACTTTTCATACCGAGCTAATCTTAACAAAACTCAAGGGTGAAGTCAAACTTATGAGTGATTGTAAAACCTGCCTAATTATTCTATACTTAAAATATGCTTAAATCTGCCCAGAGGTGGCTCGTGGTCGCTGCTTTATTGTTTGTTTTAGTTGTGCTGTTTTCCTCTGTGGTTAACCCAAATATTGTATCCGCGGGCTGGAAAGAAGATCCAGTTGTTACAGAAGTTGGAAAAAGCGCAGAGCGCGCGCGCGAGCTTTTGTACTGGACAATGTCACATCCTGCCATAAACCGTTCCCAGGTGATTTCAGGACTCTGGGCGTTTTCAAGAAACGTGGTGTACGTTTTCTTTATTATTGTGATTGCAATGGGAGGACTTGGAATTGTTGTCTCCAGGAGGCAAGGTAAAACGGGGCCAATATTCTCAGGCATCTCTTCTCCATTTGCTGGTTTAACCGCGGGAACATTAATTATGAGAATTGCAGCCTTGTTGGTTTATGCCACTTTTTCCTATGTATTCGTGCTGGGTTTAATTGAGTTTGCACAAATTTTGCAAAACTTCTTTATTGAGAGGCTCGATGGTTGTAAGTTGTTCAATATTAATTTTGGTGAAGCCACAAAGTGTTTGCCTGATTCGCTTGCTCAATACCAAGAAACAGTTGCGAAAATGGAAAAAAACTATTCGGGTTTTGTTGGTTATAGTTTTTTTGACGCCAATGGTCGTAACTTGGAGATGATTAATACCTCGCTTTTCTATATTCGCTTAACCACAATGACCTACAACATAATGTCATACGTAATGATTTTAAGAGATGTAGTTTTATGGTTTTTAATGATCATAGCCCCCTTCTTGGCGCTGATGATGCCATTTACGTTCATTAGAAACGTTGGTTGGATCTGGATTGGAGTCTTTTTACAGTGGCTATTTTATGGTCCGCTATTTACATTATTTATTGGTTCGATTGTAAAGATATGGAGCCAAGGAATTCCGTATGGCTTTGATTTTTCACGTACACCCGCTGGTCTGACAGGTAATCCCGATGCTACAACTATTCAGCAAGCCTTACCTTTTGAAACCTCCATTAATATTCTCTGGGGAGGTCCAGCTCAAACCCTAGATCAACTTAATAGTGCTAATTATATAGACACATTTGCCGAATATGTGGTTTCAATTATTATGCTCTGGGTAGCAATTATGCTTCCTTGGTTATTGTTGCGTATATTTAGAGATTATTGTTGCGATATTCTTAAACAAAATCAAGGAACACTGAAAGCAATCTATGGCCAACTTAGAAGTAGCACAACACCTGGAAAACCACCAAGTACAGGAGACACATCCTCACCTACGGGTGCAGTAAAACAAGCAATGCGGTTGCCGTTTAGAAAAGTACAAGAAGAACAACTGTTTCATAGTTTACCTAGAAAATCTGAAGAATCAATCAAACGCTCAATATCTATAGAAAAAATGAGCAATATTAAAAAAATTCAAACCAATGAATTAAGTAAAAATCTAAACATCACGGTAAACAAACTACAAGATTTAGCACGGATCGAAACAAGTGAGTCATACCAGAAGAACGTGAGAGAGCAGCTAGATAGGATCGCTAATCCAGTAGCGGCTATTACATCACAAGAGCGACAGCAGTACTCACAGGTTAGAAATGAGTTAGTAACCCGAGCGAAACAAGGCGATGAAGCTGCATCGCGAATACTCCAGTCGGCTTCTAACCCTACAATTTCCGAGTTTGTGGTTGGAGCCGGAAAAGCAAGCGCGGAACAGCTTATAAGTGTTGCTCAAAAAGTTGGAGTAACAGAGCAACAGGTGCAGAAAGTTGCAGGAGTGTTGCCAACGATTTCAAATCTTCCACGTGCGCAGCAGATTTCCCATGTTGTGAAAACTTCAGAGCTCACACATAATCAGGTTCAAAATGTTGTGAACAATATTTCACAGAGACAGTCGAGCTTAAGTTCAACCCAAATAGACCAGATTTCTGAAAGTTCCCAAGTATCACATGAACAAGTGCAGAACGTGGCAAGTATGATATCGAGCACAAGCACACTTTCCTCTGTAGACCAGATTAAGAATATTGTAGAACAAACGAGCTTAAGCGAAGAGAAGTCGAGCGAAGTGACGCAGCTGATTAAAGAAACCCAGGCAAGTCTTACCCAGTCAGACTTTGAGAGCATATCTCAAGCAACTGGAGTGGCAGCGGAGCAAGTTAAACAAATTGCCTCTATCATGCCAAAGGTGAGAGAGCTGCAACAACAAGACCAATGGGTAAACCATGAAACAATAGAAAAGATAATTGAAGAGACGAGGGTAACCAAAGAACAAGCAGAAGAAATACTCGATTTACTAACTACTAGTAGAGGTAGGATTGAGTTGGCGCGAATCCCACACGAATTACCAGCCGCAATATCTGTAAGCCAAATTAAGAAAGCGGCAGAAGTAGCTAAAGTAACAGAAACTCAGGTTGGTCAAGTCGTAAGAATGCTTCCAACAATTGCGAGCATGTCTCCTATTAAGCAGATTGAGCAGATAGCGCAAGAAGTAGATCTTTCACAGGAACAAGCGGCGCAGATTGTTGATACATTAGTGATATCCAAACCAGTGGATATGGATCAAGAAGAAAAATCAGAGCGCGTATCGGTTGATGACTATGAAGAAGTTAAGAGCATGTGGTTGAATCACTATCGCAATTCCAGTGTTCCATTATCAGGAAAGATTAAATCTAGAGCAGACTGGATTAATGAAGACTCTGTTCGAATTACTAACGCGTTGAATCTTCTACAGTCAGATAAACCAGAGATGAAGGAAGAAGGGTTAAGTGAGGTTGAAAAAATTCTACCATTCTTATTACTTGGAGGGTTTAATAACGATGAGACTGTGGTATATATGAAAGCTAAGCTTGAAGCAGCAAAGACCGTAATTGAAGAAGTTAACAGCGAAGCTCAAAAAACAGCAGCGATAGCTAATGAAGAAGAGAAAGTCTTTGTAGAGACAGGAGAAGTACAAGAGGAATTAGCTAAAACTCTGAAACATACTAAGGAGCGTAAACTAGAAGTGAACATTCCAATAGAAACTCCTATGGCTCCAGTTGTTAACCTTGACCCAGTGCTACAGAAGCTTGATCTAACTCTTCAGAAGCTACATGATATTGCTCAGCTTGAAACAGATCTAGCTAAACGACGCGAGGTTGAAGAACAGATGGAGGAGTTGAATATTCCGCACGTTCAGAAGGATTTTGAGCAGGTTAAAGCACAAGTACGTAAAGTTACAGATGACGACCTGGAAGATGTAAAAAATCTCTGGATTAGATACTACCGTGAAGCACCAATTCCACAAGACCAAGGATTTATGGATCGCTTAAGCTGGATAAAATCAGAGATCTCTGAACTAAGAATAGTGACGCAGATGTTGCAGGCGGGTACGCAAGAACAGTACGCACAAGCACAAGAGCAATATGGTCAGTATCTGCAGTTTGTGATGCTTGGGGAGTTTGCGCTGGGTGATATTACCAGTTATCTTGAAGTAAGGCTTAGTGCTGGGGAGTTTGTAGCAAAGGAACAGGAGATGGGTGGGGGCGGAGATGTTTTTCAAGGACAAGTTCAGGAGTTAGTGGAAAAAGTTGAGAGTGAGCCCACGGACGGGATTGAACCGTCGACCTCAGTCTTACCAAGACTGCGCTCTACCAACTGAGCTACATGGGCATATAATATTCATATATATATTTTAGCAGAGATTTTTTGTTAAGTTAACCTAGTGGTAAAATATCGGTTATTGCTGGGGTGGCGGAGTGGTCAATCGCACGAGACTGTAAATCTCGCGCCCGTACGGGCTACGGAGGTTCAAATCCTTCCCCCAGCACATCAGTTGTGTTAAAATTACAAGTCTATGGCGAGAAAAGGACCAAGACAATTAGTGGGATTGGTGTGTAAAGACTGTAATAGCCAGAATTATATTACCGAGCGTAATCGGGCAAATACAGAAGAAAAGCTAGATGGTATAAAGAAGTTTTGTGCTAAATGTAATAAGAATACAGAACACAAAG
>PFSB01000002.1 GCA_002788855.1 Candidatus Roizmanbacteria bacterium CG_4_9_14_0_2_um_filter_38_17
CCTCGTTACTTAACATGAGATTACCCCTGACTAAAATTGTAACTCTAGTTCCTAAGGCTCCATAAAAATGAGCAAGCTCTGCCGCAATATACCCACCACCTATAACTATTAAATGTTCTGGCTGTTTCTCTAGTCCTAGAGCTTTTGTGCTATCAAGATATGGTGTAGTTTCTAAACCTAGAATCGGCGGAATCGTTGGTCTTGTTCCTCCCACAATAAAGACTTTTTCTGCCTCAATTTGTTCCTTACCAACTTGCATTCGTTTAGGAGCAATGAACTTACCCCTGACTTTATAAAGGACAGGATTACCACTTTTTCTTACTGCTTGTTCAATTCCACTTGAATCTGTATCTACAACTTCAGATACTCTTTTAATAATTGATGCAAAATCAATATTTTCTATATTGCTTTTGATTCCAAACTTCTCACTGTTTTTAATAGTTTCGGCCACATCCGCTGAATGAATAAGCATTTTAGACGGAATACATCCTCTATTTAAGCATGTTCCACCTAAGCTGCCCTCTTCGACCAATGCAACCGACATGCCGTTTTGAGCAGCATAGGAAGCTACTTCAAGACCGGCACCAGAACCGACCACTAAAACATCAAACTTCTTCATAGCTCTTATAAATTTTTATCACTTATGACTTCATTACATTTGACCGGTCATGCTGTGCTTCGGGTCACTTGTCATCTCGCTGTTATGCTTTTCTATTTCACTTGTTGAGCTTGCATTGAATCCACACTTAGAACACGTTATCGCATGTTCTTGCTGACTACCTTGATTACCATGCATTTGTTTTGCGTGTGAATCCATTTCTTCTTGAGAATTAAAATGCGCTCCACACACAGGGCATGTCATTTGATTGCTATCCATATTATTCCACCTCCTTTCTTAAGTTAAATAATTTTTGCTTACTATTCCATTGTAAACCAATTTTTAATTTATATTATTTATCTTCCCTTTTTAGGTTCATTTCTTCTTGTGCCTTTTCTTTTTTTGTATGATTTGGATCCGTACAATGCTGATCTGTACATTTTTCTATCATGCCAACAGTTTTTCCCATTGAACACCTCATGCAGTTACAATGTTTTCCATGTCTCATCATTTCAGATCACCTCCCTGAGCAAGTTTTATGAGCTCATCTTTCTTTAGCTCACGATCACTGAATGCAATAACTCTTCGCGTTTCAGAATTGATAAACGTTGGAGTGTAGATATAGCCTGTCTCATATCCTTGTATTTCATTATTTTTATCAATCTCTTTTATATAATCATGCATGAGTGTGAAGCCTTCTTGCTCTTCAATATTTTGCTTTTCGAATATATACCCTTCTTTTTCAAGTTCCTCAACAACAGGTTTTACTGCTTCACAATGTTCACAATTAGTCTTTCAAAGTTCGATAAGTTTTTTCATAATAATATTATATGAAGTTGTATATAAATATTCCGTCAACTGGGCGACATACTGATGATAATAAGAAAAAATTATTATTGTCGGCTCGACGATAGTATTTAATGAATTAAATAAGTATACTCTTTTAATAGTATGTTATTTAATTCAATTAAGCTACAATGACGCCAGTAAAATCGTATGATTATGTTGTAATTGGAGCAGGCTCCGGTGGTCTGACAGTTGCGGTCGGATTGGCAAAACTTAGTAAGAATGTCTTTGTTGTCTCCGAAGATATTGGAGGAGATTGTACTCATACAGGCTGTATTCCAAGCAAACGTTTTCTTCATTTGGCTCATACATATCATTCATCCAAAAATAGTACTTCTGAAATATCTAAAGAAAATATATTTATTAAAATTAGGAATACAATTCATGAGATTGAGCATGAAGATATAAACATTTTACATAGCAATAATATCCCTTATGTTCTTGGAACAGCATGTTTTATATCAGACCACAAATTAGAATTAACACAGACATTTGGGAAAAAACAAATAATTAGATTTAAGCACGCAATTATTTCAACCGGCAGTTCCCCTAATATTATTCCCATTGCCGGAATTCCATCAGAGCGGATTCTAACGAATGAGTCCGTGTTTGATTTAGAACGAATTCCAAAAACATTGACTATAATTGGAGGAGGTCCAATCGGCGTAGAAATGGCAACGGCATTTGCAAAAATGGATACAAAAGTCCGAATGATAGTACGTTCTGCACTTCTCTCTAACCAGCCGCGAAGGACTACAGACATCGTTACATTATCTTTACAGGAATTAGCTGTCGATATCTACGAAGATATAAAAAGTTTTTTATATAACAACCATTCACAATCATTTGATCTATTTAATAAGCAAAACGAAAAAATAGTATCTATTCCAGGAAGTGAATATTACCTTGTTGCGCTTGGAAGAAACCCTAATGTTAAGACTCTGAAACTTGAACATGCAGGTATAGTGTACGACTCGGATGGAATAAGAACGAATAATAATTTGCAAACGTCAAAACATCATATTTTTGCAATCGGTGATGTAACTCCTGAAGCAAAATTTACTCATCTTGCTAATAATCATGGGAGATTCGTTGTATCTAAAATACTCCTTCCCTGGGTGCAAAGAAAGCGGGCGATACTTCCGGCGGTTACCTTTAGTGATCCACCAATCGCAAGTGTAGGTCTGAATCAGGAAGAAACATTCATTAAAGGATTCGAGATAGATTTTTCCACATCAGATAGAGCAAAAATCGAGGAACAATCAAAGTTATTCGGAATAATTTTTATCCATATGTTGACCGGAAGAATTGTTGGTGCAAGTATTGTCGGCAATTTTTCAGAACATATTATTAATTTCTTCACATTGGCAATACAAAAGAAGGTATCTATATTTGGTTTATCAAATTTCATGACACCATATCCAACATATTTTAATAGCTTTAACAATTTGTATGTGCATTTTCTCAACGAGTTTAAAAATTCACTAAAACATAATATATATACGTTCTTAAAATTTCATAGTATGCGTATAATCGCAATCATATTGTGGGTCATTATTGCAGTATTTTTATTACAATACTTACAATCATTGGACTACAATCTTACACTCCTTGCACGAAATCTAGCGCAATTATTTACATCGAAAGCGGGAGCCATATACTTTATTCTTATATATAGTTTGCGGGCTACGATATCATTTTCAGCAACCGTTTTAACACTCCTGGCAGGCTCGCTTTACGGATTTTGGAAAGGATTATTTCTAACTGTCATTGCAAGCAATCTATCGAGTACAGTCGCGTATTTTTTAGGTAAAACAATTTTCTCTAGTGAATCCAAAGATAGAGCAAAAGAATCCCATATACATGGCTCCATTCGGAAAAATGCATTTGAAGGGATACTTATTTTTCGGTTGGCAGGGTTCCCATACGATTTATTGAGTTATATTTCCGGAGCACTGAGAATTCCTTTCTGGAAATTCATAGCCGCAACAGCAATAGGATCTTTGCCCGGATCAGTCGCAATTGTAAGTATTGGAGCAAGTGTTAAAAATATAGAAAATTTCGAAAATATTAGGATAGATCCCAGATTTCTTGGATTAGGAATTCTTCTTGCCGCAGTTTCTATAGGAATAAGTTTGTATATAAAATCAAAAAAAAGAAATTAATTTTTTGTTTTACGAAAGATAATAAAATCTTTATTGGCATCTATGGCTTTCTGCAACTCTTCATTTGATGGTTCTACGAGGACTATGCCGTTTGGGAAAAGTATAGTAGGTATGGATTGCATCCCATTGTTGATGTTAAGCACTTCATTCACTGCGTCCGGGCTATTCTCCAAATTAATATATTCATAATCTATTCCTTTATCATCGAGATATTGTTTTGATCTTCGGCAATCTTGACACCATGTTGCTCCATACAGTTTTATTTTCATAAAATGAATTATAGATTATTCGCATGCTAAAATATGTCCGTGGCACGACAAAACAAGCTGGAATCTATTACAATAAACGTATGACTGATCGTATAAGCAAATATTTCTCACTATACATTTTTATTATCACTATATTCTTTACAAGAATAGCATTGTTCTTTTTTTGGGATATGTCATTCATGTTTTCCCAAAAGCAAGACCTTTGGCATCATATGTATCTTGGAATCTTATTTGTATTCGTATCACTCTTTTTTCATGGAAAAGTCTCAACATATTTGAGACCAATTGGATTAGGTTTATTTGCAGATGAATTTATTCATTTTTTTCATCTTATAGGCATTATCAACGAAGTTGATTACTGGTCGAGGCAAGCAATAACTGCAACAACAATCAGTGTGTTACTAATATCTTTTTTTCTAATTAAAATAAAGGAAAGGCCGTTGTAACGATCTATTTCACGTACGATTCTGTATTAGGATGGAATGCAGCCCAGGCAAACCAGAAGAGGCGGATGGGTATAATTTCTTCTCCAGTTTCTATATTTGTAACTTTAATTTGACCATAATTTCTGGAGAACCCTGTATCTCTGGAAAGCACTTCTGTCTCAGGATACTCAGTCTTCCATTGACTCCATTCGACAGTAGTAATCGGAACTTTCACTAGTGTTTCGTTGCGTCTGGCGGCTGGGCCGACAATTGCTTCTCCGGTAATTTGTTGTCAGAGATTACCTTCATAGCGGTCATATATCACCAGATCGCTATTGTGAAGCTTGCCAGAAACGCCAAACTCCGTTATTACCTCGTCTACTGTTCGTTCAAAAGCCAAAGCTGAGCCGCAAAGCGGGCAGAAAGTAATAGTAATGGGTGTTTCATTTGCTTGGTCATTCACACCTGATAACGGTCTCTCCTGGATTAGCTTGTCCTGAACTTTGTCGAAGGGCTTTTGTCACCTGATTATTTCCCTTCAGTTTTTCTAGTTGTGAATCGACATTAACGCTGTTTTCAAAAGTGGTTGTAATTTGAGTCCAAGATTTCGGCAAATTGTTGAGTGTCCAGGCTTGCAGAGCTCGGTCTGCCCTGGTCCAATACACGGAGTCCAGACAATTCCCAAGCCCACTCCGGTAATAAACCCACCGCCAAACCCGCTGTTTTTGTTTTGAGATGGTTGAAAATGCCAGTACCGCTCAATCCAGCCCTGAGTTTTTTCCCAAATACTGGGGAATACCATACTCAGGCCAAAAAATACCAGCAGCCCAACCGCGAACAAGCGTACTGTATCAGCAGGAATTCCTAAAACCCGTACGAGGGTTGCCAGCAATAGAGAAGCAATCGTGAAACTGACCACGAGCAAAATTTTAATTCCTTCACCACCACTATTCCATTTTGAAATTTCATTGCCTTCATTGTCTACCTGGACAAAAGAATCTTGCATAGTAATGTTGTATTTTGCTTTTAGATCAGTCGCTGTATCGTAATCAGTTTTCAGAATGGTAACGTCAGAAGGAATTTTGCCAAAATTCGTCTGAACACTCTGAACTTTGACAGATGATTCCGATACTTCAGTATTCTGAATATTTTGTTGCGATGATTGGTTACTACTTCCCTTTAAGAAAGTAAATCCGATTATAGCAATAATCATTGCTCCAAAAAATAGAAATAAGTATTTTTTTATTTCCCATAGATTCACCTTCTTTCCATCTTGGATGAGTTCACTATGCTATTAAATAATTTTTTTACAAGAGGTTTTGCTCTCTTTTTTTTAATCTGTTTTTTCTTCTTAGAGGCTAAAAACAAAAGTTCCTCAATAAAAGAGTCATCTCCATCGCAACAAACAGTTATACCTTTCATTGTTTCAATGATATGAAACGATTCTTGAAAAATCTGTCGCGTGTCGGACAAAGTAGACAATTATGAAGTAAACTGCTTCAGTTGAGTAGAACTGAATTGAATCGACTTTCCCTTACGTTTTATTAATCCTTTTTTCTCAAGTTGATTGATGATCGTAGTCACGGTTTGGCGGCTAATACCAAGCATTTGAGCAAGTTCTTCATGAGTAAATTTATCAGAAATTTCCATATAATCTTCTTTGCTTTTTTTCCCAAGGTTGAGAAAAAGTTTGATTAATCGCTGGAACGCACTATCTGCAGCAACCGATGACATGCGTTTTTCAACGTGTACAAGTCTATTGAATAACTGCTTCATGAGTTTCTCTGACAGTTCCGGGTACTGGCTCACTAATGTAAAAAACCTGTCTTTATGAAGTGAACATACATATGAGTCAGTTGTAGCTTCAACGAACAATTCTGATTCTCCTTCTGTACCCAAATCACCAAAAAAGCTCCCGGGCAGTAGCCGTTCAATAATTGTCTTCTTTCCAGTTGGAGTTAACTGATACAGCTCTACTTGACCGGTTTTAACAATAAACACTTTATCTTTGTCTCCTGGTTCAAAAATTACTTCTCTTTTGCAATACTCTTTCATTGAAAAAAGTGACTCAATAGTATGAAGAT
>PFSB01000003.1 GCA_002788855.1 Candidatus Roizmanbacteria bacterium CG_4_9_14_0_2_um_filter_38_17
AAGCTCTCCTATTTTATTTTTGGACGAAATTCATCGCTTCAATAAAGCTCAACAAGATTTTTTGCTTCCCTTTGTTGAAGATGGTACGATTATATTTATTGGAGCAACGACCGAGAACCCTTCCTTTGAAATAATTTCCCCCCTTCTTTCACGTTGCCAAGTTTTTGTACTTAAGGAGCATACAGATGCCGATGTGGCAAAGATTGTTCAAAGAGGCTTAAAGGAATTGAGACTAAAAACTAAGCCGTCAAAATCTGCCCTTGATCTCTTGGGTTCGTTTGCTAATGGTGATGGCAGGCAAGCCTTAAATCTGCTTGAGACAACTGTAAAGCTATATGGAAAAGTTACAATTAATTCACTTAAAGAATCATTACAATCCAAGCATCTTCGCTACGATAAAAAAGCAGAAGAACACTACAACACTATAAGTGCCTTCATAAAATCGATGCGGGCCTCTGATCCAAATGCTGCTCTCTATTATTTAGCTCGTATGGTGGATAGTGGAGAGGATCCACAATTTATAGCGCGTCGCATGGTGATATTTGCCAGTGAGGACGTGGGAATGGCCCAGCCCACCGCGCTGGTGGTAGCAAATGAGGTGTTTAGATCGGTGGAGATAATTGGATATCCTGAGTGTGCGATAAATCTTGCGCATGGAGTGGTTTATCTGGCAACGGCCAAGAAAGATCGAGGGGCTTATGATGGGTTAAGAAGCGCACAGGAGGATGTAAAAAAATATGGAAATTTACCTATTCCAATGAGTCTAAGAAATGCTCCGACTAAGCTGATGAAGAATTTAGGGTATGGCAAAGGTTACCAAAAATATTCCAAAGAGAGTTTATTGCCAGATAAGCTAAAAGGGGAAAAATACGTTTAGAATTGGTTTTGTATGATTATTTTACTATAAGGTGATATAATAATCGTACAATGGCAAATCGAAAAGATGTTTACAGAGGTTGTAGAGAAACTGCTTATAAAGCTGTTGGTGCTTGTTTGGTGGCGGGAGGAACTATTTGGGCATTAAATGAAGGTCTTGATTACTTAAGGGATGCATATGGTAATCAACCACCATCACTTTCAGTTCCCAATGTAATAGAAAATGCTGCGCTTACGCCTGGAGCTGTACATGCTACTCAGGCTGAAGCTACGAGAGCTGCAGAACTTGGCACACCAACACCAGATCGTTAGCATAACTAAATAACATATAAAGGCTTCGCCTTTTAATGTTCCTATTTGCGCTCCAAACTCCTATAACACACTATAGCTAAAGATATGAGGACATTCAGGGATTTGTTGACTCCGTGCATAGGTATTTCAACTATCTGATCTGCTAACTTTAATCCTTCAGAGCCCACTCCCCTAGTTTCGTGACCGACTATTAGAGCCAAGGGTTCCTTCAAGTCCACTTCTGTATAAGGGGTGCTTTTTTTGTCTTGCTCTATGGCAACTATTTTTGTTTTAGGATTTATTTTATGAATTTCCAATACAGCTTGTTTAATAGTCTTATGATGGGACCAGGCTACCCAGCGGTGAGTACCCACACTAGCTTTGTGAATTTTATGCCCTACCTTAACATCATCCGGCGTATCGGTACTACCGATCAGATACATATGTCTACAGCCAACCGCATCAGCCAACCGAAACATACTGCCGGTATTAAAGGTGTCAAGAACATTATCTACAATAATAAATAGATCACGCCTCGGTATAGATTCAACTTCTTTTTGTGTAGGAATTTTATCTCTGAGCACTTTGGCGTCTAACCTTAACATAACCTATATTATAGCTTAGAAAGCGGTAAACCCTTCAGGAGTTCCCTCCAGATTGGCCGGAGGAGTTGCAATATCATCAGGGATAACTATATCAAAATTGTAAGGCTCCGCTGTTGGTTTTGGAGCTTGGGAAGCAGACATAGCTGGTTTTTCGTCTCCAATCGGTGGCTTAGTATCCTTAAAATCACTACCTCCCCGAAAAATTAGAAATATCAAGCCAAGAGTACTTGCAAAAAGGGCAGAAATAATGATAATCAAAAACGCGGAGTTTGTTGTCTCAGGACCTTCGGGTTGTTGATGAGTTGCCATATAATGTATATTATATACCATGCTTGAAAATATTTTGGCTCTTCTTATCGCTTTGATATCATTACTTTCTCCTCTCTCGTATAGCTCTCCAGCGGCCGCCCCCTCAATTGAATTTTCAGGAGATTTAGTAGAACTTAATTCATACCGTATTTACCTTACACCAGTTAAAGAAAGTGATGTATTACTAATTCCTAACTATTCCCAAAAAATGTCATCAGCTTTACTTATTAAAGATAATAACTGCAAAAAGGCAGTAAATGGCGGTTTTTATGATACGGATAATAGCCCACTAGGATTGTTAGTAGTAAACAGTAAACAGTTAGCAGATAGTAGTAACTCAAAATTATTTAATGGCTATGTCTGGTCTGAGAGAAACGGCCTTAACATAAGCTCTATTAAAAACTCAGTTTTTAATAAGGCTGATTTTGCCTTCCAAACAGGTCCCTACATGCAAAAAGATCTGCCAACAAAATTTGATAATACCAAATATGCACGGCGCATGTTGCTAACTAAAAGCGCTGATGAGACCGTGTATATGCTTGCAATTGTTGGTAAGGAAAATGATTTTGACGGGCCGACACTCGACCAGTTACACGAGCTTATATTTAAAGATTTGGGCAAATATAATTTTGTTTCGGCCATAAATTTGGATGGAGGATCAGCCTCTGCTTTTTATTTGGATGGGTTTATACTCCCCGAATTCTCCCCTGTTGGAGCTCTTATATGTATTAAGTAGTATAATATTTGCTGTATGACAATGGGTGCAAAAATAAAACTGGTCCTTACAATAATAGTTCTTGCGTTACTGGGGGTTATTATTGCGGTTAGTACTAGTCAGCGTGATTTAGTTAAGCCATACCCCAGGGAAGCTGATGTGCAGGTAATCTTTACCACGCCTTCAGAAAAAAAGGCGCAAGTGAAAGTAGTTGAGCCAACAGCAGAGCCAACTGAAAAATCTAAAGAAGCCTCCCCCTCAGCTACTTAAGTAAATTATTAATGAGAATTACCCTCTCCGCTATCCGTGCAATAGCTTAATGGATAAGTCACACCCTCCACTGCTACTGTGATACTAATTCTGCATGCATTGATTTTATCCAGACCTAATTCCTTTACTAGCTGTTCTTCTGCAAGTTCTTTGTATCGTTTGTCTGATACAACTATTTCAAATAGTTCTTTATTTTTTGTGAACAAGATTGTATAGTTATCCGTTTTTTCGATAACTGCATTCCCATTATTATCTACAGACTCAGAAGTATCATAAAAATTATTTACAGCAATTCCACTAAGAATAATGTCCCCATCCTCTGGAATGGGAGTAGGTGGTGATGTAGGGATTTCTTCATCAGGAATTACAGATATTTTTCCCAATTGATTGCCTGGATAAGGCGTAATTGTTGGTACAGATATAATTAATGGTTCCCCGTTTTCATTGGCTTTTTGATTCCTTGAAAGAAGCACGCTTAGCGTTGCAATCAAAAGGACCATGAAAAGAAATATACCCGTAGCTAAATATTTAAGTTTATTATCTTTTATCATTAATATTCATTTACACAAATTAACATTCATTCATTACTCTTTCTTTAAACATTTTTAAATAATTAATTCCCGGATCACTTTTTCCCTCCTGGAGCTGATAGTGTCCATAAACCTCCGTCTTAGAAATATTATAACGCTTAATTAAATCACAAGTAACCCTGATAGCCTCGTTCGTCTCGGCTTCAAGTTTTTTAAACTGTAAAGAGCCAGGATTTTCTAAAGTTCGATCAAACCAAGCTCCTGAAATCTCTAGATTAAAAGATCCAATATTATTATCTCCCCCCGCACACCAACCCATCTGAACTGTATTTGGATTTGAATAAAGGTCTAGCATTTGTATGGTTTCATTTTCATCAATCGCAAACTGACACGACCTTCTGGACTCAATTGGATTCCCATTTCTGTCCGTATCCCCTCTGTGCTTTAGTAAGTTCAGTTCGTTATACGTATCTTGAGCAGTAGACCAACCTCCTGACCAATGTACAACAATTACTCTTGGAGTCGAACATCTAAATTGATGTTCTAGATGCAAGTATCTGCTCTTATCTATAAATATCCTTTCGGAAGAAGGTGGGCATCCTTCTATCTGATATGCTTCTGTACTGAGGGTTATAATCGGTGAAGGATTGATACCATCTGGTATGGTATCATCTCCCCCATCTTCTCCAGGGCTGTAGGCAATATCATTACATAGCTCATATGGTAAGCCTAGGCCTCCTGGGCCTGAGCAATCTGCAATATCCTTATGAGATTCTAAAGCTCCTTTTCCACTACTGCCTGACAATAGCTCATTCGGGAAATAGCCTCTAAGGCCACCCGTATTGCTCTGGGTCCCAAGAAGATTATTTATAATACTTAATGGATTGGAAGCTTGCGAATACACACGTGTCCCCTGGTTTTGAGTGGTAGCATCCTTCACCTGGTCATGCAAAGCATATGGTAAATTATTTTTTTGTACGTGCTTACCCGACTCTCCCCAGCGACAAAATATTCCAATCGTACCACATATTCCACTAAACGCTTTATCTATAAAGCTTTCTTCCTTTGAAATAATTGGCCCACAGCCTCCCTCTTTGTTTCGCAACTCTTCGGGGCAGGATAAAGCGTCTGCACACTCTGTATCACCCGTTGCCTGGCGCTCACTTTTAATACCAACAATACCACTACACCGGTCTGTGCCTGGGTTGTATTCCTGAGCTAAGATTAGACTTGGATAGACAAAGATAGTGATTAAAAAAATAAAGATAAGGAGCTTCTTACTCATGGTCTTTAGTATAGCAAGATTCTTACCACCTCCACAAATCCAAAAACAGCCAAGATGATAAAGGCAACTGTGCCAACGTAGGCTATAAATGAGTTTCGAACAAAGGAAATAGTGTGGCGAGGAGAAACAAACAAAGCTATATTAAGCAAAGCGTGAGCACCAAATATTCCAACAGCAAATCCGTAGATAGTAACTAAACTAAAGGCAGGCACATATCCAGCAAAGTCATCAGCCCCCAACAGAATAGGAATAGTGAGCGAAAACATTAATAATTTACCCCAGGAAACTGCTAACTTCTCCCCTGTCTCCTCATCTTCAAGCCCCCTAAACACCTCCCCTAGTCCAGGTAAAACGCGCCGTAAAAGAGGGCCTTGGATTTTATTAATGAAGCTTAGTGGTTTTTCAACTAGATTATATAAAAACCCTAAAATTGAGGCCTCTTCTTGCCAATGGTTAAAATGCTCCAGTCCCACGAATGCCAGTTCAAGTAAAACTAATGAAGAAAACGCAATCATAAAAGCTAGAAGAAAATTTATTTGAGCTACGAACAACCAAAGCAAGAGTATTGCTATGGTACCAAGAGCATTTCCAAGGGCTGTTCCAAGCTCAATTGCAATGCGATTCTTCCAGCCTGGGTATAGATGCATTAAGCGGCCAATAAAAATTCCAAAATCTACTGAAGTCTTAAAATAAATAAGCGCTCCAAAGACAATAGATGAAATATGCAGCGATAAATCCAGATTAAATCCGTGAACGCTATTTACCCAAGTTAACAGGTCGTGCAAACCAAGGGAAAGCAAAATAAATAATATTACAGCGAGTGTTATGGGAACCACCTGCCTTAAAAAAATATTATTAGTGATTTGTTCATTGTGAACTGCTTCCTCTTTCCTATTTAAGTGTGCACTTCTAGTATATCCAGATGAATACGAAGGCGCCTGATTATCTAAGTCCATATGTATATCATAATCTATTTTTCAGTGCCTTGACATATCTTTCATAAATTTAGTATTATCCGATTATGACAAAAGCATCAACCAAGAAAAGTAACAAAGTTCTTACAGAAGCCCGTGTAAGAAAAATTGTTAAAGAGGAAATACAGCATCTGGCTACTAAGGATGATATCAAGAATATGGCTACTAAGGATGATATCAAGAATATGGCTACTAAGGATGATATCAAGAATATGGCTACTAAGGATGATATTCGACGACTAGATAATAAAATCTGGATGACTGAGCAAAACTTTGACCAGAAGCTTGATGATAAGTTTCGCCATTACATGGATATGATATTAAGAAGTCAAGATAAAGTAGTCAAAGAGCTCGCGGATATGCGCGATGAATTTGACACAATGGTTGGCTACAGAGATCAACTTGAAGATCATGAGACTAGAATAGAATCCCTTGAAAGTCGAGTCTTAATCCAGTAATCCCCTACTTATAAAGACCCGATCTTTATATACAAATGTAATACTGATTGACAAAAGTAATACATTGTATTATAATCGTTACATATGCAATTAAGCACAATAACACAAAAAGGTCAGGTTACAATTCCTATTCAAATCAGAAAGTTTTTACAAGTAACAGCAGATAGCCAAGTGGTGTTTATTAAGGTGGCTAACAAAGTAGAGCTTCACAAAGCCGTAGATATTGTTCAGCTTAAAGGTTCCATAGATACGACTAAAAAGTATTCAGATAAAGAGGCGGATAAGTCGGTTGCAGATTATCTGTCAAAAGATCATGCAGACAAAATCAAAACTTCTTGATGCAAATATAATTCTTCGCCTGTTGACGGAAGATAGCTCAAAACAAGCTGAGGCGGTTGCCAGTTTGATTAGAGATGCTCGTCCAAATGAACTAGAATTACCCGATGTTGTTTTGGCAGAAATCGTCTGGGTATTGCAGTCATATTACAGCCTTAAAAAACCTGCAATAATTACTAGTCTTCGGGCTCTTATTGAAACAAAGGGCATTAAATTAAATCGTGAACTGCTTGGGCTTATAATTTCTATATACCAAGATAATAATATTTCTTATATTGACGCTTACCTTGCCGCCAGATCAAAGCTGGAGAATAAACTTTTATATACATTTGATCAGCGCCTAGAGCAAATTACAGGCTCCAAAGGCAAAACACCATAAGTAAGTACAAGACTAAGCCTTCCATTTCATGAAGGGCTTAGTCTTTTACGATAAAATCCCACGACTGCCCCGGATATAAATAAAATCCTTGACACATCTTTCATAAATTTAGTATTATTTAGTTATGATAAAAACACTTACAGAGGCTCGGGTGAGAAAAATTGTTAGAGAAGAAACAAGTCATCTAGTCACGAAAGAAGATGCTAAACAGTTTTTAACTAAGGAAGATGGAGAGAAATTTGCTACAAAAAAAGATTTAATTGGTTTAGCTCGAGGAACAGAGCTTGATGAGTTAAAAATTGAATTTAAAGATAACCTTGCTAAGTGGAAAGACGAATTATTTACTAAAATTGATGCCGTGTTAGGAAGGTTTGATAAAGCGGAGACCGAGAGAATTATTCTGCAGGAGCGCGAGCGATCAAACAGCAAGAAAAATGGCCACCTCAAAGCTCAGGTTCATGATCATGAGAATAGAATTGAAATCTTCGAAAAACAGGTGTTAATCCAGTAACCAATAAGCGAGTATAAGGCTAAGCCCTTCATGTAATGAAAGGCTGAGCCTTTAATATTTATAAGCGTCTGTTGAAAATTACTACAGGGTCAAACCCTGTTTGACTAATCCGTAAAACAAAGTTAATATAGTGTAATGTTGACTAAAAAAGATCTTAAATTAATAGCCGAGCTCTATAATGAGTCTCGCAAGGAGTTCGCGCGTGGATTTGGTCAGTTGAAAGAGGAAATGAGTCAGTTGAGAGAGGAAATGAGTCAGTTGAGAGAGGAAATAAAAGATCGAATCTATAAATCTGAAGATAAAATACTCAAAGAACTTGCTGATATGCGAGATGAACTAATAATAACTTCAGGCTATTCCGACCGCCTGGAAAATCACGAAGAAAGAATTGAAAGTCTTGAGAAGCAGGTGTTAATCCAGTAGTCCTCTACAGTTGAGTTTAGAGTGGGTTTTAGGTAAACTATGAAACAATTGATATGATATGTAAAGTCCTATGTCACAAGAAACCGCTGATCCTATAATAAGTCATCAGGCTGATCTGGATTTTCAGGCTCTACAGGGTTTGAATTTAAACCCAGAAATAGCTAAACCACTCGGTGCTCTCCCGTTTACCAGGGGTGATGATTATCCAAATGTTGAGATAGCTGTGATGGAGTTGCCTGGTGGACCAAATCAAAAAGAATCTGCAAGTGCAGTCGTGCAGGCTGCAGATGCTCTTTCATCAGATAACAATAGGCCGGTGGTGGTAGTAGATTTAAGAAGTTTTGGTCAATCTCATGGAGCATTCGCTTCTTCTTTTGATGGGAAGGGTATCCACTATCTTGCACCAGGATATGAAACTCGCTACAGGGCAACGATGGGGAAAAAATCAAGTACGCCAACAGATTTCTATCAAGAAGATGTTTACAAAGATGTTGATGAATATATTCAACAACTACCAGTAACTATAGCCACACATTTCAGTAACCAAGAAATGAAGACACGCACTGACATGCAAGTTAAAGCAGTGGTTAATCACTCAAGAGTTATTATTCTGGCAGATGAAAAGGCAGCAAGTGAGTATGCTGCTCACTTAAAACAGAGAGTTCAAGACAAGCCTGAAAATACTCATAGAATCAATTCAGATAATATTTGTCATAGTTGTGGTAATGCTATTTATCGTGGAAGAGCACCAGTTTGCCCCGCCTGCGCAACGTTAGTAATTACTCTAGATCAGTTGGATGCAGAGTTAGGAGCTAAATCAGCTCCTCCCCAACCAGATGAAAGAGAATGGGTAAGAGGAATGGGCATACATGCTATGGATGGTGGATTTTCAATGGCAGGGATTGATATTCCATCAAGACCTGAACTAGACTCTGATCCAACTACTTTCGCTACTGATAGGTTTGCAGGTATTATTCAGTGGGATGGGAATGCAAGACAAGTTCTTGGAAAGCAAAGCTTTACTGATTATCTTGATAATATTTATGACGAAGCTAATGCAGGCGGTATGAATCCGCATAGCGCACTAGAACATGCAATTTCAGAGTTAAGCAAAGCAATGCCTGGAGTCAATATAGTTATGAGCTTGATTAGTGATGGCTATGGTTCAATAATAGGAAGTACGGGTACGATGATGGATTCGGTGATATTTAGTGATCACAATATGCCTCATTATCATAGTAAGTATTCAGGAAAGCCAAATCCAGCTAAGGTTGTATACTCAATAGGAGGCGCAGTCGATAAACTTCCAGTTACGAATATTATTATGTTTAGTAGCTCAGCAAGAAATTTAATCCAAGCAGAACTTGATTCTCAACAATTTAGAAACCTATTTACTAATCCAGCGAAGGGGGAGAATATTTCTAGTCCTATGCATCACTTGGCAGATGTACTTAAGGTAGCTAAGCTTGACCAGCCAACAGCAATTGTAGGAATGTCTAATTCTGAAAGATTATCAGTTGCCCCAGCTATAGCCCTCGAACCCTCCCCCACCCCAGAGCTGTTGACTAAACATATTGAAGGCTGGCAAATGTTGTTTCAAACGACAGAGGGGCCATGGGAATCTCTTGGAGAGGCAAGGCAAGCTGAATTAGAAGAAAGATTTATGGAAACCATTAGAACATATACTGCTCTAAGCAGTGCCCCTGAAGCAGAGAGACCCGCAAGTGATCTTATGGCATCAGCAGTTAATACCCTTGCCGCTGTTGCTGCTTTTCGCCCTGAGCTGGCAGGCAAACTTGCCCAGAGGGTGGTTGATGGGATTGAGCTTGTACTCGGTAACCCAACAGATGCGGATCTTAATACAGCAATCGTTTATGTAAATGATGTTACAAAGCAGATTGCCCAGGACCCAACACGCGCAGCTACTCTTGTATCTTCAAACCTGCAACTAAGCTTTGCAAGAACTATGGTTATATTGGCAGATAGGCTTAAAAATGTCCCAGCTCAAGATCGGATTACATTTGCTAAAAATCAGCTGGCCAGTCCTCTGTATTACATTCCTGGATTGCTAGAGGGTGTTATTTAAAAACTGGTATGAGAACTGTATTTGAGATATAATTTAGATAATGGTACAAGAAACTGTTGAAGCTATTCCCCAACCTCATAATGAGCTATTAAGCTCTGCATTTTCTTATGGCTCTGCCACCCCCGGCTCCCAGTTGTTTTGTGATGGAGCCAGACTTGCTGATGATAGCTTGATTAGGGATGCCTACTATGGAAATCTGTTTCGAGGTTCTGTAGACACCATGCGTCAAGTTGGAGCATTGGATGATGCAGTTTTTATTCATAGCCCCAGTGGCGAAGCTCAAGCTGAAGATCATCCAGGTATTGACCTGTTGGTAAGTAAATATAAGGAAGCTGCAATATTGGCTGCGCGGGGAAGTAGCCGTGGAAAAAGATTTGAATGGGACCTATCAAACTACTATGACAAAGATAAAGACCCACTCAAAAATTCTGATCTAGCTTGTGCTGATGTTCGAGATGATCTTGCAAATGTGGCCTTAAAGGGAAATGCTAAAGCTGTCCACGTATCAGAAGGCGGGGCAAGTTTTGTTAGTACAGATGAACCCGATGAAAAATCAGGAGTATCTGTAAATAGTGAGAGTATACAGCTGAAAATGGGAGATAGGATACTACTTATTACTGGTTCTGCAGTTGAGAAAGTTACAGCAATGACGGGAGCTCAGATTGCCGAATTATCTAGCTCTCCACAAAAAATAAAAGCTCTAGTTGCCGAGCTTGGTGAAAGCCAGGGAGCAATTACGGTTATCGAGAATAGGTTTGATGGTACCCCAGCTATTCTAAAGCAATTTGAAAAAGTAATTGAAAAGGGCGAACAATGGGCAGAGTTACCGGACGCGGATAAACGCACTGCCACAGGCGCACTTATGCGCACTCTTGAATTGGCAAACTTAGATAAAGAAAAAGGACCTGACCAGGCAGCCCAAATAATAGGTAAATTTATCCAGCTGGGTAAAGGAGCTCTGCCTGACTTGATGGTTCAATTAGGAATAAGGTGGGAAATACCAAGTCAGGATGAATTTGATTTTGCTACAAACTTATATCATGCTGGTCAGCTTGATGCCGTTATGGCCTATGCTACTGCCAATCAGATTACTGATGTGAATAGACTTCCGGAAACAATGAGAACAGCATTTACAACAAACTTTAGTATGTTTTTATTGGCAATGGAAAATGTGGACAGACAAGACCAAGCAGTAGGTGCGTTTGGAGCTGTACTTGGGACTTTTCCGGCTTATATTAAGCAAATGGCTGATAGAAATTTATTGCGTAGTAGTTGGAATAATAAGCTGAGATATTTGAATAATCCATTAGGTTAAGAGATAATAAAATATATGAGTGATCGAGAACCACAACCAGCAGGAGCACCAATATTTACTTTCGGTGGTGCTAGTGAGGAGACCAGGACAGGTATAGCTGGAACAACTGAGGCAGTAGGCGCTGGAAATCCATTTATGAATCTTTCAAATAGCACTGCAGCTCCGTCAATTCCAGATAGTGAGCCTGTGGTTACTACAAGTCCACAACAACCAGCTGTCAATGCGGCGCCTCGGCCACAGCATCCAATTTGGGCTTCTGATCCAGCAGATAGGAATACCCCGCCAGTTCGAGAAAAAAAATCTTGGAAGGATTGGAGGCCTTGGAAAAAGAGTGAACCTTCTTCAGCTTCAGAAGTTCAACCAGCTCTTGCTCCCCCAGCTCCTGCTACAGGTGGTTTGGGTATAGGTGTGGATGTTGTTAAGGCAGTTGGTGTTGAACTACCCAAACGAACAGCGCTACTTATTAATGAAGCCATTACAAGAATAACTCTGGCTGGTGAAGGCAGATATCAACTGGCTGGAATTGCAACTGGAGTTCTTGCAGATGTAGGTGCTGAACTGGCTGGTCAATATTTGCAACAATATGGAGTCAATACAACTGCGATTAGGATGTGGAAAAATGCTGCAGCTTTAAGTTTAAGCACTGTAGTACATTCTGTTTTTAATATGGAAGGAATGAAAGCTGCTGCTGCTGGTGATATGATGAGACTATCACAGATAGAAAATCGTCGTGGTAAGGTTGCATCATTTCTGGGTGGACTTGCGGTGGAGTCAGTTGGGTCAGCTGCCCAAATGGCAGGTTCTAGATTTATCGACCAAGTTCAACATACGGGTGCTGGTGAATGGCTTGCTCGTGCAGTTGATTTATCTCCAAACTCTGAGTTTTCTCAAGGTGAAAATGGTGTAATTCATGTGGGTGCTGTTGGTGGTAATGATGCAACATTGGGCGAGTTGGCTGCTAATCTGGATGGCAACTATCGTAATAACTTCTCTGCCGAAGAGCTAGGTGGTGTCATTCATCAAAATTCAGAAGCTATAAATGGAGCAATTAATGAGCTAAATGATGTGACGGATACTGAACCAATCAGAGGTGCGTTTGATCGTGTGATGGGTTATTCTGGGGAATTTACGGAAGACTATACAGAAAGTATGTACAAGAATGATCTTAGATTGTTAGCAAATGGTGTGTCATTAACATCAATAGATTTCACACCTCCAGCTTTGCCCGAGCCAGCAGCAGAACCAGAACAGGCTAAGGCACCTGAACCTGCAGCGACAGTTGCACCAGTACAGTCTACAGAAACAGCTACACCTGAACCAACTGCTACTACGCCAGTAGAAGAAGATATTGAGCCTCCAGCAGGAGAACCTGCAGACAAAGTAGTTATAGAATCTACTACCTCAACTGGAGCATCTGTAGAGCGGGCTGAGGTAGGACCTGCGATTGAAGTCTTTCAAACAGAGGGTGATGAATGGATGAAATCTACTGAGAGTCTTATTAATAAACTCGATCAAATTTTTGTCGATCAAGATAATGGACTAACTGACGACCAACGTGCACAGGTTAATTATCATAGAAATAATCTGCGTGAATTTGTTACAGGAACCGCATTACCTGATGCTGATTACCGAACTGGAGTGGGATCACCTGTTGATCTTCCAACTTTGGTTTCATCGATTGATAACCCTGAACTTGCACAGATAGCAATTGCTAATGAAGGAGAGAGACTTGATGCCTTAGGTGCAATGCAGGACATGTTAATACAAGATCTTGAGGCAGACCTATCTGAAGCACAAAGCGGTACACAAGCTATAACTGTTGCAGAAAATCAGACTGCTGCTCAAGCACTAGAGCAGTCCAAAGGTGATGCATTTAATCCAACTGATTCTAATTCCCTGCCTCAGGGTGGAAATGATTCATACATTGCTCAGATTCAGGAAAGGCTGGATCTTGAACGCGAGATTAAGACTGAGATAGATCAACGACAGATTGCATTAGAACAAGTCAAAAACTCAAGTCCGGATAGTACAAAGCAAGCAGATAACTGGTTCCAAGCTATACATGGTAGCCCAGCAGAACCAGAACAGGCTAAGGCACCTGCTCCCGCTGAAGCGGTTATTCCTGCTGTTGATGTAGCAAAAGCAGATGCTTCGGGGGTTACTGTAACAGAAAATACAGATGGAGTTACACAGGTAGAGGTTACTACTGATGACAAAACTTTATCAGACGTGCGGGCAAGGGTAGGGGCTAATGCTAGTTTTGATTCACAAGTTAATTTCATAGTAGCAAATCAGGAAGCCATTCGGGCTGAGATAAATGAATTACCCGATGGATCACAGGAGCGCGTTGCCGCGCAAACTGCCCTAGACAGAGTTATAGCTAACCCACCATGGGGAGGTGATGGTGATCCTAGGGGTACAGATTTTCAGACTTTGGGGCAACTTCCTCTGGAAAAAGGAGATACTTTTGTAGCACCAGCAGCGGCCGTAGAGGCTAATGCAGCGCCTGCACAATCCATAGTTGCAGAGTCTTCTAAACTAGATGATCAAGCAATTAGGATATCAGAGCAAGATGGACAACAAAAAGCAGAAGTTGCTGGAGAAGATGGAGCGACACTAGCCACGCTACGTGAAACTGCCCTACCGGATGCGGACCTTGCTGGGAAAGTAAATTTTGTAGAAGCAAACTTTGATACAATTCTAGAAGAGATTGCTGAAATGCCAGAAGGCTCAGATAAAGAAGAAGCCAGACAAGCGCTTTTCGGTATCTTAGCAAATGATATGGTTGATAAAGATGAAAGTGAATTTTTATCAGATCTTCAAATTCTTGATCAAATTCAGCTGGAAAAGGGTGATGTTCTAGTAGCGCCTACCAATGTAGAAGCTAATCCACAAACGGTTGCTCCTGTAACTGCTGAACAACCCATAGTAGAAACTTCAGCAACAGCTAGTGCTGATGGATTAAGTGTTGAGGTTAGTGCTTCAGGTATGACAACTGTTACAGTTGAAGCTGGTCACCCTATGACTTTCACAAATGTTATTGAACAAGTAAGAACAGAACAAGGATTAGGATCAATAAATCCAAATAATAGAGCCGATCAAGTATGGTTAAGTACTGTGATTGCTCAAAACTTCGTTGCTTTAAATACTGCGGCTGCAAATTCTCATAATGGAATGCTTCAGACATTCCTTGTTTCTGTATTTCATCAGACAACAATGGCTGCTCCAGCTATAAAAGCTGGGTATGAAGGAGTGATGAACTTAGTGCTTAGTGGAGTAACTTTAACATTTAGTAAATAGTATAATTAAAACATGACCACCAACCAAACAACGCCAGATAGTTTCAGGGATTATGTAGCAGAAGTTCTAAAAACCCTGTATGAAGCTGGACATAAGCCAGAGCAGGTTCAGCCACTCCTCAAAGAATGGATTAAGATTGCCCATGCTAAGGTATACAGTGATTTAGTATTGGCTTTTACAGATCAAGAACTTGAAGAGGCAGAAAGAGTGGCTAGAGAAGAACAGCGTTCAAAAGAAGAAATGCAGGGCATGCTGAAAGATCTCTATATTAAAAAGACAGGAAAGAATCCAGATGATTTGGCCAAAGAGTGTCTAAATACCCTTGCTCGTGCTTTCATGGAAACATATGACAAAAATCAAGCTAGAGCAGAAATCGAGAAAATAAAACCAGTTCAATAGGCAGATCTACTCCGTATTCTCTCCTCCAGTTGTTGTTACTTGGACTGTTGACGTGGCTGAAACGGCGCCTAAGCAACTGCCGCCTGTATATAGTTTAGCGGTATGACCCTGTAAGACAACACTAAATGCTGGATTGTTACCTGGAATCATAGATGAGCTATTGCCTGTATTACTTGTTGTAATAGCGTTACAATTTAAGGTTGTAGCTCCAGTTTGGTCTTCTGTTTTATAACTATATCCAGTGTTAATATTTCCAGTTATTACAATTCTAATACCTACTGGTGAATTTGGGCTCGGTGGCGTTGCTTGAAGATATATTTTCGTTACTCCTATGCTCTCTGGAACTGGTGTTGCGGTTGGCGGTTGAGGTGCTATGGTTGCCGTTGGACCAGCAGGTGGGGTTGTTGGGGCTACCACTGGTGGGGTTGTGGAGAAATCTGGGGCTATTATTGCTGTTGGGCTGCCTAAGAAGATCCAGCCAATAAAGGCCGCAAACACAAAGCTAGCTACAATTAAGAGTAACCCTATGAGCGACTTCCAGATGCTCCCCCACGCCTCAGATATAGCATCGGGGTTTTCCCCAGCTTGCATAAACTTATATCCTGCTACAACAAAATTCCAGGTTGCAAATAGCCCCCCAATGACTGTTATTAAACGGATAATAAAACTGGCAAGATTTGCAAACCCACCCTGTAAGATTGGAGAAGCGGGCGGCGTTACTCCTGTCCCAATAAATTCCATATGTTTATTGTAATACTATCTGTATCTTTCTGGCAAGCTCCCGCTCGTATTAAAGGCTAAGCCTTGTTTCGCGCCCACTCCTGGAGTGGGTTAGGTTGACACCTAAGGAATTATCTGTGCCAGAGGAGAGTTATTTCTCCTTTGAGGCTAGTTAGTTTAATGTCCTTAATTGCTCCTCTGATAAACTCTTCATGCAGCTTAGTTAGTTCTCTGCCAATACAAACCTGGGTATCCTCTCCCATAATTTCTGTCATTAATTTTAAAGTTTCTTCGATCCTACTATTTGCTTCATAAGCAATATAAGTAATTTTAGGTTCTGAATATCTTGTTAATTCGTCTTTTAGTTTATTTTTTTTCTTGGATAGAAATCCCACAAACATAAATGGGTAAGGAGGTAAACCACTTGCGGTCAAAGCTGATAATAAGGCGCTAGGACCAGGAATTGGAATAACTTTAATCCCCTGTTTTATAGCTCGCTTTACAAGCTTATATCCTGGGTCGGAGATTAAAGGAGTTCCTGCGTCTGAAATTAAGGCAATGTTAGCCCCATGCTCAAGCTTTGTGATGAGGTTTAATAGCTTTCTTTGCTCATTATTATCGTTAAGTGAGATTAATTGTTCTGCTTTGATACTGTGTTCTTTTAGTAGTACGCCGGAAGTTCTAGTATCTTCGCACGCTACAATATCTACCAACTTTAAAATTTCCAAAGCACGAAGTGTGATATCTTTAAGATTCCCTATTGGTGTTGAAACAATATACAATGTCCCCATCTCTTATCTAGTTATTTTGCGAAATTCGGCTATAAGCTTTGTGGTCATAGGGCCCACAGACCCATCTCCGATTTGTAGGTCATCGATATGATGGACTGGCATTATTTCTTTGTTGGATGCCGTAACAAAGCATTCTGTAAAGTTTGATATTTGGGACATAGTTGGGAAACGCTGTTCTAATTCAATATTAAGCGCGGGAACCAGTTCATCAAGGATGACTTTTCTTGTTATCCCGTCCAGAATTCCCTCATTTGCCGTAATAAGCTTTCCATCCATAACAGCAAAGAAGTTACTCGTCATTCCCTCATATAAGTTTCCTTGTGGATCAATGTGAATAAGTTCAATGGCATTATCTTTCCTTGCTTTTGCCAATGCACCTACTCCTGCCATATAGTTTAGGGACTTGGCGTTTGGGATCTGGCGTTCCACTTTGAACGTGGCTACTTTCACCCCTTTTTCATAAAACTCCATAGGATATTCATGACACGGAGCAAATATCACGATCAGACTCCCCTTTCCCACGCTAATACTGTCTTCGCTGATTCCACCAGTAACCACTATACGTATATTAAATTCCGGAGTTTGGGTACTATTTTTACTGATTCCTTCCTTGATTATTGAGTTTAATTCTTCAGCGGTTGCTGGGACTGTCATGGAAAGCGCACGTGCTGAATTATGAAGACGATTTAGATGGTCTTGCAGACGAAAGGGAATTTGGTTATATGTGCGTAGAAAATCGAAAACACCAAATCCACGAAGGACACTAATATCAAAAGCGGAGATTTTAAGCTCCTCCTGGCTTACCCACTGATTGTCTAGATAATGCACTAGCATATATCTATATTATACACCACCAAGGGACCTACTGTCCTTGACCAAAGCCAGGGGGAGGTTCGTTGCTATCTTGATCCAGACCAATAAATACTATTTCCAGGTTTGTTGTGTCTATATTATATTCAGTTAATAGCTGTTGCACCTTCGCTTCCGCACTGCTTTTTTCTCCGGAAAAGTCCACTCTCAAAATTGTTCCCATATTATTCAGCTCAAGATTTAAGTCTTGATATGTAAAAGGATAATCCGGTAGTTGACCATATTGCTGTTGCTCAGAGATATTGTCAGTTGGTATAATTTCCGGCGCCGTTATTGGTATAACTCTTGTACCTGGAGAATTTGTTTTGTTTTTACCAAACACGCTCACTCCAATAAGAATTAGCAGAACCACTACCAATACTCCTAGTATAGTTTTTGCTTTTAAGAATTTAGTATCCATAGTTTTGATAATACCACCAAACATATTCATCATACGTCATATTTTCAAGTCTGGGATATCTTATTGTATTGTTCCCATAATACCTATACCCTGCTTCTTTTGTTTGTGCTTTTGTCCAGTTCAGGCTTGTTTCACCCGTTCCACTGTCGTGCTTGAGCTTGGCTGCGGATCCATAAATATTATCACGCAGATTGCAGACATTTGAAGTGTGGGTATAGTCCCCAAAATCTTTAACCGCATTTTTATATCCACTCCAGGCATTAGGGCAAAATCCAACTCCACAGCCTGGACAAGTTGTATCTCCATTTGCATCTTTTCCGATAGTCATCTGCATGGGGCCAGTTGCTGAGCAGACATTTGGTCCACAACCGGGAATTTTGTTACCGGGGGTGGTGTATTGGGATATCTGAGCTGGAGTATATGTAAAGGTCGTAGACATCTCAATTTTTGCCACAGCCTCCAAAATTGCCGCCGGAACAAAAACCTTACCTTCAATCTCTTTAAATAATACTCTCAAAGATTTAATATTTTCTGTAACTGGCAGTGGTGTGGGGGTTGGAGAACCCACTCCTGGAATGGGTGTTGGAGCAGACTGACAGCTTCCTTCAACTCCAGACCAGCTACACGTTAAGGAGCAACCTGGGGTTAAGGATATTTTCTGCGAGACCCTTAGTGCTCCCTCATCAAGTCCCCCATCACACTGGGCATGAGTTCCATTGGCGGATTCACAAGCAGCGCAGTGATACAGCTCACAGCTAACTTCAAATGTTTTACTTGAGGTATTAGTGATTGTTGTTTTTCGACGCGCACCTGTTCCTAAGGAACACGCAACATCACTCGCTCCATCTCCATCAAGGTCGCGATTTACTAAATCTGCTCCCCCCTCGTGGGGAGTATAGCTACATTGATCCCCACTCCAGGCTGACCAGCAACGACCAACATCAGCGTATACCCAGTCAACTTGTTGAGTTACTTTACCAGCCGCAATTGGCGGCATTGCGATTGATCCCCCACTAGGTGTGGGAGTTATAGAACCCACTCCTGGAGTGGGTGTTGTTGAGGGAGTTAAGGATGGATCAAAAGAGCCAAGCTGAGGCGACCCTTGCTGGGAGTAAACTGTAGCAGACAGGACGTCTCTTTCTGGGTCAGTTAATAAAAAAATTCCAATTAGGATTACAGCAAATAGCAATATCCACGAAGCCATCAGAGCAGTTTTTTGTTTGTTCATCCAGGTAAGCTGATGTACCATATCCATGTATCCAATATATCACATTTATTCACTAGAACTTAAGGCAAGGCCTTCCATTGCATGTAGGGCCTCGCCTTATTAATGGAGGAGCTTTTTGGTTTGAACTGCCAGATACTTGGGAACACGGCTCATCCAAGATTTACCGGTGCGGAATAAATTTCTAATCCTTCGGCCTTCATAGAGCTCTCTTTTAAAAAATGGGACTTCGATTATTGGATACCCCTTTGCTTTCAAAATGCGATTGGTCCAGTCATTATTGCTTATAATAACGTCAAAGGGAGACAGCTTCTCTTCAACAAAGTCTCCCCATTTTTTATCGTTAAAAAAATCTGGTATTCCGTATATTCCAACTAACTTTTCTTCTAACTTTTCTTCCTTGAAAAATGTCTCTAACAGAGATTTTACGTGCTCAAAACCAATTGGGTTATCCTTATTATCCTGATTAATGCTTCCTATTCCAATAATAACCTTTTCAGCTTGTTTTAATCCCTCCAAAATAAGATAGCGGTGGCCTTTGTGAAACGGCTGAAACCTCCCAACTATTAGAGCTACTTTATATTTTTGCATATTGATAATGTGATAATGGGGTCAGCCACCATTTTTTGTTTTTTCGGGTTCTTTGCCGATGTCTGTTTTTTTCCAAGCAGCGTAGTCACAGTCTGGGTAATTAGAACACCCAAAGAACTGCTTACCCCGTTTGGTTCGGCGAACTATGATTTCACCTTTGCACTTGGGACAATCTATTCCAACCTTTTCCTTGTAGTTTTTGGTATATTTACATTCTGGAAATTTGTCACAAGATAAAAACTTACCAAACCGACCTATGCGAATAATCACGTCTCCCGTTGTGCAGTCAGGGCACTTCTCCCCCGTTTTCTCAACAGGAATCTTAACCTTCTCAGCTTCAGTCTGTACTTTGTTCACGGTAGTCTTGAACGGTTCATAAAAAGCCCCAATTACTTTTTTCCACTCTGCGGCCCCATTGGCAATTTCATCTAAACTATCCTCCATTGATGCTGTAAATTTAAGGTCCAATACAGCTGGAAAATGTTCTACCAGAAAATCTGTGACGGTGATGCCAATTTTAGTCGGTGAAAAACGTCCTTCTTCTTTTTCGATATAGTGGCGATCTTGAATATTAGAGATAATAGGAGCATATGTTGAAGGGCGGCCCACTCCTTCACTTTCAAGTTTTTTAATTAGCGAGCTTTCAGAGAAACGTGCGGGTGGCTGCGTAAATTTCTGCTCGCCATCCACATTAATAAGTTTGAGGTTTTCCTTTTGACTAACTTCTGGTAGAAGCACCCCTTCTTGCATGGACTTTGTTATACCAATCACCTTGAGGTATCCATCAAACTTTAAAATTTCTCCACGAGCAATAAGTGTATATGTGTTTGTTTTAGCTGCTTTAGCTTCTACCTCTATCTTGGTGCGGTCAAAGATAGCGCTCTCCATCTGAGTGACTACAAAACGACTCCATATCAGGTCATAAAGACGTGCATCATCGCGACCAAATTTTGTTGAATCTGGCGAAGCGCCGCTTTTGTTTTTAGCTACATTGGTTGGTCTAATAGCTTCATGTGCTTCTTGAGCTACCTTAGATTTGGTCTTAAAAAGCCGCGCCTTTCCAACTAAATATTTTTTGCCATATTCTTTCTCAATATATGCTCTTACCGAAGTAACAGCTTCTAGGGAGATACTCAGGGAATCGGTACGGTGATAAGTAATTAGACCTTGTTCATACAGCTTCTGGGCATGCATCATTGTTTTTTTACTGGACCAACCTAAGCGATTTACGGCTGCTTGCTGAAGAGTTGATGTGGTAAAAGGAGGATTAGGTGAGCGTTTGGCTTCTTTCCTCTCAATATTAGATATTATGTAATTTGAGAGTCTTAGCTGGGCCAAAGCCACGCCTGCGTCCTTTTGGTTATTAACTTCGCCACTTTCACCATTTATTTTATCTAAAATAACCTTGAATTTATCACCTCTAGGAGTTTTCACCTCTGCCTCAATGACCCAGAACTCTGTTGGTTTAAATGCGTCTCTTTCTTTTTCACGGTCTACTACAAGTCTAACTGTAACTGACTGCACACGACCAGCAGATAATCCTGCTCTAACTTTTCGCCAAAGCAATGGTGACAATTTGTAGCCAACGAGCCTATCTAGTACTCTGCGGGCTTGCTGGGCATCCACTAAATTTTGATCAATTTCTTTTGGACTTTTTAGCGCTGCCTCAATTGCGGATTTAGTTATTTCATGAAATACAATACGCTCAATCTTCATGCCTTTCTTTTTTAAAAGTAAGGCAGCATGATAAGCAATTGCCTCCCCTTCACGGTCTGGGTCAGTTGCCAATATAATACTGTCAGCGGCTTTTGCTAGTTTTTTAAGCTCGGCTACTTTTTTGGTTTGGCGCTTAGGAATAACATATTCAGGCTCAAAATCTTTTCTTGTATTCACACCGAGCTTTTTTTCTGGTAAGTCGCGTATATGACCATATGTTGCCTCAATACTCAAATCCTTGCCAGCTTTTAAGAAGCGAGTTAGGGTCTTAGCTTTGGTTGGTGATTCAACTAGTATTAGTTTCATAATTGTTTATTATAACAGCTAAACTAAAGGCAAGGCCATTCATTACATAAAAGGCCTCGCCTTGTTTCGCATTATAACAGGGTTTCTATAATGTTCTGTGCTGATGTAACCGGTGTAGCACCAATACTAATCAAGTAATTTGGCCCATCGCTTAAGTCACTGGTAATGGGGCCAGGGACAGCGTAAACATCTTTCCCCTGCTCTAATGCAAAGCGCGCCGTAATCATAGTTCCACTTTTTCTAGCCCCCTCAATTACAATAATAGCTTTTGACAAGCCGGAAACTATGCGGTTTCTAGTAATTATTCCAGCTCTGGTAATATCCGCTCCTGGTGCAGTTTCAGAAACTACCACCCCAGCTTTTATTATTTCGTTATATATAGCCTGATGACTTCTTGGATAGCAGATATCTACTCCACACCCCAAGACCGCGATCGTAGGCTTTTTGCTTTTTAGTACAACTTTGTGAGCAACTGTATCGATTCCCAGTGCTAGTCCCGAGGTAATAATATATCCTTGTTTGATAAGTCCAGCTACTAACTGTTGGGTTGAGCTAATACCATAGGCAGTTGGTTGGCGAGTTCCGATGACGGCAATTTGGGGTCTATTTAATAGCTCAATATTACCTTTAGCATAGAGAACTATGGGAGGATCTGGTATTTGCAGAAGGTTCTTGGGATACTTTTTATCTGCCTGAGTCAAAAAGAAAATCTGTTGCTGTTTTAGCTTTTCTATCTGACGATCTGGGTTAAAACTTTTTCGAAACTTAATAAAGTTGTCATATATTTTTAATCCCAAAATATGTTTAAGTATAGAGTCTTTTGCTAAGTATGCAGCGCCTGCCGATCCGTATTCTTTCAAGAGCGCTTTAGCCCGCATAGGTCCAATACCTGGGGCAAAACTCAACCCAATAAAACCCTCTTCCTCACTAACCATATGAATATTATACAGGTTTGGAATATTCACTATTTATTTAAGGACGGTCCTTAAATAAATATTAAGGTTTACATCCTCAAATTTGCTTGGTGAAGAGTGCGGGATAAGGGATTTAAAGTTAACCCTAGAGCTTCCAGTGTAAAAGCTCCAAGCAGTAAACTGTCTCCCTTTTTTCCGAATAAAATAGGTGCAGCTGACTCCTTTCCTTCAAATTCATACATTGCACTTCCCACTTTACGTTTAATAGTAGAACCATCCGCTAGCGAAAATTCCTCTTCTCTTTGTGGTTTAATTCCAATGCGTTTTAAAATACTGGCTGGAACTACAGTATAAGTTGCTCCGCTGTCGACCAAGAATCTGCCTTGATATTCCCTCTCTGGGTTTTGTGGATTTTTAATTTTTAGTCTAACATTTGTCATTCCCATGGTGAAATACAGTATATCACATTGAAATTGTTAATTTATTTTAAAACCGGGTTTTAAAATACTTGTCCAGGATTTGTTTGGCGATGGGGGCAGCGTCATCTGATCCAGCTCCTCCACCTTCCAATAAAACCGTGACTACTATTTCTGGATTAGAAGCTGGTGCAAAAACTGTAAACCAAGCGTGGGTTTTATCTTTGTTTCCAAATTCCGCCGTTCCGGTTTTGCAAGCAACTTTAACTTTGTAATTAAAAAACGGGTAACCGGTTCCTCCAGGTTCACAAGCTTTAGTCATGCCAGCTGTAATTAGATCTATAGTCTTTGGTGCAAGCTTTAAGTCAGTGCAATCTGGCTTAGCTTTGGTAAGGAGCGGTTTACAGAGTTTACCTTGGCTTGCTATCACAGAGGTAAAAAGATTTACCTGAATTGGAGTAGTTAAAATATCTCCCTGCCCTATTGCAGTAATATATGTATCGCCCAAGTACCAGCGGTCTTTTTTTGTGCTTAGTTTCCACTCAGGATCTGGCATACGACCAGGCAGTTCACCAGGAAGCGCGATGCCTGTAAGCTGACCAAGACCAAAGAGCTTAGCATAGGTGACAAGCTCTTCAATTCCAGTTACACCTCCTAGTTCATAAAAATATGTATCAACAGAGCGTGCCAAAGCTTTTACTATATCTACTTCTCCTTCCGTACGACCATACTGAGTAAAATACCAGTTGCGGTAGATAAATCTGCCGATCTGGATAAAGCCATTGTCAGTAAATATTGTGTCCGCGTTTATGGCGCCACCTTCAAGACCTGCCGTGGCAGTAATTATCTTGAAGGTAGAGCCCGGTGGATAAAGACCTCCCACTGCACGATTGAACAAGGGACGCCGATTGCTTTCAAAATATGAATTGATTAAAGTTACATTACTACGATCAACAAATGTATTGGGATCAAAACTAGGATTAGAATATATTACAAGAACTTCACCAGTAGTTGGTATGGTAACAATCACGGCGCCTGGTTTATCTCCTATGGCTTCGGCCGCAACGATTTGAAGGGAAATATCTAAAGTTGTGTAAAGATTTGCTCCAGGAACTGGATCAATGCGGTCAAGTTCTTTTAAATTCTCCCCAACCGCATTGGTTTCTCTAAGCACTTTTCCCTCGTGTCCACGCAAACCATTATCATAAATCTTTTCCAATCCAGACTTGCCAATTAAACTGCCGATCTGTTTTCCAGATTCTACCTCGTCAATATCTACTTCACCTACATAACCAATACTGTGCGCAAATGTTGAGCTATATGGATAATAGCGAGTGACAAATTCCTCGATTCCCTCACTCTCATCTGCAGCTTCAAGTTTAATATATTCTTCCTGTGTATAATACACATACGACTGACCCTTCTCTTTTGACCAGCTACCACGCCTATAAATAGGCTTATTAAGAGTAAGCTCCTCATTGTTCCGATCATAAATAACACCCCGCTCGGCCCAGATTATTTCTTCATTTACTCGATTGCCGTCGGCAAGGTCTTTATAGTAAGCACCCCGAACTAAGGTAACCCAAAATAGGCGTATAAATAGAATACCTAAAATAAGGGTAAACAGAATAAATAATGGAATAACGCGTGGAGCAACCATGCTTTGTTTTAAGCCGTGTTCAAAGCTGGCAACCTGCCCGTGGTGCTGTTCACTTCTTACAAAATCACTAAAACCTTTCCCGAGTCGTACAGTCATGGAACTACATTACCACAAATACAAAGGTAAGTAGCTGATAGTCAATTGATGGAGAAATTACTGCTTGCTGGTAGACCTCTACCTTATCATCAAGAAGCTGATTTATTACACCTATAAGGATACCACCAGGCAACCCCTCTGCACCGGAAGTTCCTACAAGATCGCCTATTTTTAATGTTTCTGACTGCAATATGCGAGTAAGCATTAACTTGTTATCTCCCCCTTGCAAAAGACCCAGTGCCCCACTTTGAGTTCGCACAGGTATCTTTGATTCGGGATCTGTGAGAACTTTAATCTTTGAGGAGTGCTCCCCCACCTCCATTACAGTGCCAATTAATATTTCTTGACTAACCACAGCGCTTCCTGCTTTAACACCACTTGCCTTTCCCTGGTCAATAAACAAATAACGACTGTTTCCTACTATGCGAGCTGGTAATAATCCCAATTCTGGTGAAAGTGGAGCTTCCAATTGCATACGCAAAGCCGCGTTTTCATTTCTTAGCTTTACTATTTCAAATTTAAAGGCATATAGCTGTTCTTGCAAAGTCTGTTTTTCTTCATTGGAGAGCGTGGTTTTTTGTTTCCAGATAAAACTTCGCAAGGCATTGGCTTGAGACGAAATGGTAGAGCGAACTAGGTAGATAACAACGATGACAAGAATGGTGGAGATAATAAGATAAAGACTATTTGAGCGCAAGTTCATATTATTATTTCTCTAGTTGCATGAGGTAATCTGCTGCTTCCTGGTCATTACTGTTAATATTATTTATGACATACTCAAATTGAAGCTTAGCCAACTCTGTTTGATCAGCCTGGAGATAGAATAATCCCAAGAGAATGCGTGCGTCTCGATAATTAGATTTTAGCTCAATTGACTCCCTCAGGGTTGGAATGACCAAGTTGCTTAGCTCTCCATCTCCAGAATAAAGAAGCGCAAGATTATATAGTAACTTAGGGTCATTGGGAGATAAGTCTAAAGCTTCTTTGATTTCGGATATGGCAAGACTTAGGAGCTTTGGATCTGTTTCTGATAGAAGATAAAGCAAGCGCACACTGTCTTTGGCTAGGTTTAAGTTATTAGGAGAAATAGAGCGCGCCACAGCCTGAAAAGAAATAGCCTCAGCTTTAAGTTGAGCAGCCCGGCTAGATTCTTCTCTCTGGTAGGCACTTCGGGACAAAAGCCCCTCAGCATACGCTAGCTCACTCCAGTAGCGCGGTTCATCTGGTCTAAGACTTAAAGCTTTGGCTAATTTACGTCTACCCTCCAGTGAATATCCACTACTAACCAAATTTTGCCCTTTGGAATATAGTACATCCGCATACCAAAATCTAGCAAGTAATGTCAGCAGCAATCCTGACAGCAGCAAGATGAATATAATTAAGACCCGCCTAAGCCAGATGCTCATTCCAGGGATGTGAAGCACATTCCTGGAATGGGAACCAATAAGCACCATAAAACTTGCAGGAATAAGCCAGAAAAATATACTAATTACCACAACAGAAAAGCCAAAGAAGTTAGTAACAAGAATACTTATCCAAGAGGCAAAAAGGCCAGCTAGTAAAGAGCGAAGAGCAAAGTGTGAAGAGCTTTTTAATATAAAACACACAGAGTAAAATATGAAGATGGAAATCAGCAAAAGATAAGTTCCTAGTCCAACGTATCCTGTTGTTGCTAGGAAGTTTAAGTATTCGTTGTGTGCCTTATTGTACAAAAAATCCCACTCACTTGTTAAGTTATGTTCAACTGGTCGATATTTATAAAAAGCCCAGGCAAAAGTTTCGACACCTGTTCCAAAAAATGGGTTAGCATTTGCAGCATTTAAGGCCCCTTGCCAAACATATTTTCGAATCTGGCTCGACTCGGTACCTCCCAGACTCAACACTGTTCCTGGTCCACGATTTATGATCGTTTCGTCAATTTGGCTCGACCTATATTTGCTCACAATGCCAGGAAGAGTAAATCTGTGCAAAGGAGTGTCATTAAGCCCAGTGATAAATGATAGGAGCAAAAGAACTACGTGAAAGATAATAATGATTTTTTTTATCCTACTCTGCCTAAATATTAATAGCCAAAATGTGGCGTCGGCAATAATAAATCCTAGTAAGCCTGAGCGGGATTTAGTGTAAAGAATTGTTAAAAAAAAGATAGTAGGCAAAATATACATGAGAATAATGTGGTTGAGTTTGTTTTGAGGTTCCTTTTGTTTGTAATAATTTAGACCCAGCCCTAAAGAAAGAAAAAGCAAAATATTCATATATGCCGCCAACCAGTTTGGTTGACCAATAGATGAAAAAACACGCCGCGCCACGTCCTGCACCCAGAGATGTTTATCTATTCCAAAATGCTGTAAGACTCCGTATGTCGCAACTAAAGCTCCAGAAAAAATAGCAAGTTTTAATATCTTAAGAAGTGCTTCTTTAGTTACATTGCTAATAAACCCGTAGTACAGCAGGATAAAACTAATAACAGATAAAAGCCCCCCATGTTGCCGGGAATAATAACCCCAGATTGAGACGTGTCTGTCAATCGAAACAAAGCTTGAGATGGCTAATGTTAAAAGAAAAAGTGCAATAGGAATATCTAAAGGGCTCCTTTTAATCTGCAGCTTGCCACTTAAAATTACTTTGAGTAGCCATGTTATAAACACCACAATCGTAAGACCGTAGACTAAAAACATTTTGTTAAATTCAAATAACTCAGAAGTATAAGGTACGACCAAAACTGGCGTTGCAACCACCAGGACGTAGTAAGCGTAGATAAGTATCTTTGATGTGAGGCTAAAGCATCTCTTCATGTAGTCTCTATCTTAACATTTTTTTGAGCTGGTGTGTGCTGTATAATTGTAGGTATGTTAAAGTATATTTTTGGTGCGATGTCCCACAACTTAGCCATAGATCTAGGTACAGCAAATGTATTGGTATATGTTGAAGGTAAAGGAATAATGATTCGAGAGCCATCTGTGGTGGCTAGACATAGAAAGAGTAGAAGAGTTTTAGCTATTGGAGACGAAGCCAAGGCTATGGTTGGCAAAACTCCCAGAACAATTGAAGCATTTCGCCCCTTAAGACATGGAGTTATATCTGACTATGACGCAACTAAATTTATGTTGCAGGAATATATTAAAAAAGTTCACTATCGCCCACCCGGCACATGGCAATCATATTTACCAAACGTTCCAAGACCCAAAGTAATCGTAGCAATCCCCTCTGGAGTAACCGAGGTGGAGCGCCGCGCTGTGTGGGAAGCCTGTTTGGAATCTGGAGCGCGCGAAGCATACCTGATTGAAGAACCAATGGCTGCGGCAATTGGCGCGGGACTCCCCATAGAAAAGGCTCGTGGGTTGATGGTTATTGATATTGGAGGTGGTACAACAGAAATTGCGATTATTTCACTGGGAGGAATTGTATTAAATAGCTCAGTGAGAATTGCCGGAGACGAAATGAATGAAGCAATAATTAGCTATGTACGACTTCGACATTCATTAATAATTGGAGAAAATAGCGCGGAAGAAATTAAGATCGCCATAGGATCTGCATACCCAGACGAAGGCAAGCGGAAACATCATGTGCTTCGTGGAAGAGGTTTTGAAAGAGGTTTACCAAAGTCTGTAAAATTATCATCAGATCATGTGCGAGAGGCTTTAGATAGTGTAATAAATAAAATTATACGGAGTATCAATGAGATTGTAGAGGAGATTCCTCCAGAGTTGGTGGGAGATATTATGGAGCATGGTGTTGTTTTAACTGGTGGTGGAGGTACACTTCGGGGATTAGATAAGAGAATCTGCGAGGCAATTAGGATGCCAGTATGGGTAGAGCCCGATGCGCATACAGCAGTTGTTCGTGGAGCTGCAAAACTTCTAACTAATCCAAAACTCCTAGAAAAAGTTAGAGTAACCAGCGGTCTTCAGTAATACAAGGTTCTTGTCAAACGCCGGACGTTTGACACGACGTTTGACACTGAGGAGAGTTGAATTTGTTAAAATTATGATTTATTCAATAACTTCTTCAGATTCGTAGACTGTGCTGTTTCCCAAGATAAAAGCCAGTCATTTAGTTTTTTATATTTTGTCGATTTTTTCTCAACGACCCCATTTGTTATAGTCATCATGACTACCAACATTCACTAGGATAACTGTATTTTTAGCTTCAAAATCAAAAAGCACCCTATGACCATTTTTCAAATAGAAGGAATAGTAGTCTGCTAAATTTCCCTTAAGTTTGTGAGTATGCAAGGAGGGACTAAATGGGTTGTTAAAAAATATCTTTATTTTTTGCTCAAAATCCCTTTTTATCTTAGTCGACAGTTTCTTAAAAGACCGTTTAAATTGAGAAGAACGGTTGATCTTCATGCTATGTTAAGAATATAATTCTTTAATTAGCTCATCAGCTGAAGTAAACGTTTTACTTTTCCCCATGGCATATTCTAGCCTAGCTTCAGCAACCATCTCATCAATAGTATTTGGGTCATTAACTTTTTTCATAGATTTAACATCTACTTCCACAACAAGCTTCCTCCCCCGATCACTGCTATAAAGAGGCCTCAAACTGGTTAAAGGAAAAGAAACTGTCGCTGGGATAATTTGTATACTCATAATATTTACTCCTTTTATTGTTTGTATGTTAACACAAGTTGAAAAAATTGACAATAGACGATATGTATCTATTCACAATTTAACAAAGTAGCGAATACAACAAGGCTAAGCCTTTAATACGAGCTATTAAGCTGGACTAGAAAAAAGATTTACTCAATAACTTCCTCTGCTTCGTAGATTGTAGTATCAATTGTCCCACTCTCTGGTGAGCGGGACTCAGGTAGGTCTAGTTTAAAGCTTTGAATGATTAGTTCGAAGAGCTTTCTGGTTTCAGGTTCCTGGTTCATGGTTTCGATCAGATAGAGCACATCGTGGTCAATCGCGGCGGTAAATAGCTGATTCTCGGTTGTGTAGTTGCTGGCAGCAATGTTGCCAAGGGCGGTGGTACCGGAAAGCTTAGCTGTCACACTTGCTTCTTTTTCCCAAGATTTCAGCCAGTCATTTAGTTTTTTATATTTCGTATCAATAAGCTTAATCTGGATTAGTTGTTTTTTGTCTTTATCTATAACAGATAATAGTGAGTAGTGTTCGTCGTCGTCAGGTGTAATATCCGCAACAGTTAGGTCATTGTAGTACTTAAAAGAAAAACCGGCTTCGTCTTCAAATAGTACTGCTTCTCTGGTAGAAGTCTTAATGGTTTCTAGTATTGGGGTTATATCCTCATTTGTTGTTGCTTGCCTTCTAATTAAGAGCGCAGCTATTACAACCACTACAATTATGAATAAGAATACAAGATAGACGCGTTTTTCCTTTGACATAAGCCTACCACCCAGTATATCATGTAGCCATAATGAAAAAAATAATTTTGTTTCTGATTTTATTGAGAGCTTTGTCACTGCCCGTGACTGTGGATGCAAAGCGACTATTACCACAGGTTGCCGCGGCAAATCGACCAGCTGTTCGATCCGCACCTATCAGTAAATCAAAAGGTGTGTCTGCAAAGGTAAGTTTTGGTAGTGATCACAAAGCCTTGAATATTACGTTTAGTAATTTAATCGTATCTAAAAAAGTAGATTACGCTTTAACATACAAAAGCAACGGCAGAAAAGAAGCGGTCATTGGAGTAGTCAACCCCAGTGAAGGAGATGGAGCCGAGCGGGAGCTCTTATTTGGAACTTGTTCTAGCGGAGTATGTACCTATCATACGAGAATAACCGAAGCTAAGCTAATTATAACAACCACACTTAGTAATGGACGCAAAGTATTAAAACCCTATCGCCTCAAAGTATAATCATAAGTCATGAATATTAGTAATAATGCAAAGCTGCAAGATTATAGTAATTTTGGTCTGGGTGGGATTGCAGATAAAATTATTACTGTAAGCACTTCAGATGAATTGGTTAGTGCTTTAACATCGCTCGAGCAAGATAAAGAGCCCTATAGAGTTTTTTCAGGTGGAACAAATGTGGTATTTCCAGATGAAGGATTAACTGAAACGCTTGTGCATATTAAAGCTGGAAATATAGAAGTAAATAAAACAGATCTAGGGCTTACCACAGATTCTGGAGTGTTACTTATGGATGTGGTAAAAAAAACACTAGAGTTAGGTTGGATGGGAATGGAAAACTTATCTGGTATTCCTGGCACCATAGGTGGAGCTATCTATGGCAATGCTGGAGCATATGGAACAGAGCTTAAAGACTTAGTAGATGAGGTTGAGATTTATGACCAAGGAGCAAGAAAGTGGCTTAGCAATACAGATTGTCAGTTTGGATATAGGACAAGTGTTTTTAAACACTACAGTGGAGTCGTGCATAGTACCATCTTAAGAGTTAAACTAAAACTAGCTGGGAAAGGTTCTATAAGTGAATTGACAAAAAAGTCACAAGAAATTATACGAGCCAGAGAGCAGAAATATTTGCCCGTTCTCAAGTGTCCAGGCAGCTACTTTAAGAATATATTAGTCAGCGAGCTAACCACAAAACAACTTTCAGGCATTCCCCAGGATAAGATTATGTTTGGGAAAGTTCCAGCTGGATATTTGCTGGAAGAAGTAGATGCTAAGAGTAAATCTGTGGGAGATATAAAAGTAGCAGATTTCCATGCAAATCTTATCTATAATGCAGGTAATGGAACTGCCAGAGAGGCAAAAGAATTAGCAGAGATATTAAGACAGCTAGTTCTGGATAAGTTTGGAATTAGACTGGAAGAAGAAGTGAGGTATTTTTAGCTCTGCAAACCTATTGATCCACATTTTGGACATATATTTACAGGGTTTGACCCTGTGATTTTATATTCTACTGAACAAGGTAACTGGAAATCTATACGAATAACTTTTCGAGTTAATCAAGGAGATCTAGTCAAACTTAAAGCTAAGGCTATGGAAAAAAATATCCCCTATCAAACTTTACTTAGCACCTTAATTCGTAGTTATGTTGAAGAAGGATATTCATTCAGACTGTAATTAGTTCAGGCCGTTACCAAGCGCTATTTACAGGGTCAAACCCTGTAATTTCAACGCGAAACTCCAGATTATAATCTGTTTCTCCGTGGCGAACAAGGTATATTGTACAGGGGTTAGAAAGCTTCTTCTTCATTTATCACTTCCCATGAGTTTTTCAACTTTTTGGAGCTCTTTTTGGATAGCAACTAGTTTTGAGGCAGTTGAGTAGTCTTCGTCTTTGACAAAGTACACCACTGGCTTATTGAGGGCTTCGGCTATCTCTTCAAGGGTATTGAGGGATGGCTCTGCTCGTCCTACTTCCCAGGCACTAACTGTCTTATCTGAAACTTTTATAGCCTTACCTAGGTCTCGCTGAGAGAGTCCTGCGTCCTTACGGGCCTGTTTAATGTGAGAAAGGACATATTCACTTAACTTTACTTCGCGCTTAGTGCTTGACATATTAGTTATATCAACCGTTACATATTTATTAGTAAATAATAAGTGAAATGCGGTGTGCAATTCATCAACTGACTTAGTGCTATACATTATTGCTTTATCTATCTTATTACCAGCCTGTGGCGCTAGGAATACTAATACATCTTGCCCTTTCCAGTCAAAACTGTCTATGATAGTTAATTTTTTATCAGGGACAAGTATAGGATAATTCCCTATCTGTAGTTTATAGAGAGCAATGCCAATTGCCAATTCTATTCCATATAAATTTCGGTCCCTGCCACGACGAATATACTGCTTATTATGAGTGAGAGCATACTTGTATAATTCGGCCTCAACAAGGTATGACATACCAATGGGTAGTTTTATTCCGGTGTCGCGTGGAATTGCTTTATATGCTGTAACCAAATGGTCTCCCCGATCACTAAAAAGAAGTCCCCCGATGTATTGATTCCCCTTATATACGCTCACAGCTTTATAGGGATAGCTATGAGGAGGTTTGGTAATTATTTTGTATTTAACATCATGCACTTGTCCGCCAATGCTCTGGATGTGACGGGTGTATATCTTGATAAAGTTATCTATAAATTCTTCGTTAACGTCGTCAACTTTGATATTGTAGTTGTTTTCAGCTAGATGTTGCTCCGCTTTGTGGATTTTCTTGCGGGTTTTACCACCAAAAGGAGCTAGATAATTATCATAGTCAGATATATCTATTCTCCAGCTAATTTTCTGAGGGTAATCACCGTTAATATTCATATGTGTTATATTATAACACCCACTCCTGGAGTGGGTTAGGTTGACACCTAAGGAATAAACTGCTGATATAATAACCTTATGCGTGTAATACAAGTTCCAGCTCATGTCTTAACTACTAAAGCTGAGACAATAGTCAAATTTGATAATAAACTGCTCAAGCTAGTCGAGGAAATGATAGACACTTTAGAAAAAACCAAGGATCCGGAGGGTGTGGGATTAGCGGCTGTCCAAGTGGGAATTGCAAAGCGCATTTTTGTCATGAACACTCGTCCGGAAAGCACTAGAGGTGGTAAATATGAGTCTTTTATAAATCCAAAAATTATAGAAAAAGAGAAGGATAAGGCTGACAAAGTATTAGAAGGTTGTTTGTCTATTGAGAATATTTGGGGGTATCCAGAAAGAGCAAGTGGTGTAAAACTAGTTTACCAGGATCTTAAAGGTAAAAAGCATATCAAAAAATTTATAGGATTTGGAGCAGTCATTGTTCAACACGAAGTCGACCACTTACAAGGAAGACTTTTTACACACCGAGTAATTGAG
>PFSB01000004.1 GCA_002788855.1 Candidatus Roizmanbacteria bacterium CG_4_9_14_0_2_um_filter_38_17
CATATGAGTCAGTTGTAGCTTCAACGAACAATTCTGATTCTCCTTCTGTACCCAAATCACCAAAAAAGCTCCCGGGCAGTAGCCGTTCAATAATTGTCTTCTTGCCAGTTTGAGTTAATTGATACAGTTCTACCTGCCCGGTTTTAACAATAAACACTTTATCTTTGTCTCCTGGCTCAAAAATTACTTCTCTTTTACAATACTCTTTCATCGCAAAAAGTGACTCAATATTATCAAGCTTCTCCTTCGCAAATCCTTTAAATAAGTCAAGTTGCTGAATGTACCAGAGTTTTTTGTTCATAAAATATTTGGTTGCTGAATAATAGATTCATCAATTTATCTTGTATTTCTTTTTTCTTCAGTTTTTACTGATCTTTTTTTCCAATACTCTTTTTGCCAATTCTTTCATCAAATCAACAACCTTCTCTGCATGCTCTTTTGTAGCATTTTCCGGATCTCTATTTTCTAACATCGTCAGTTAAGTGACTCTATTTCTTCCCACAGTCTGCCTTCAGGAAGAGAAATACCATTAGATTTTTTTTGATTGCATGCTTGTATTATATCGCAAAACCCCATAGTTTGATTGAGTTACTGGAAGTTTGCTATACTATCGATATATATATGGATAATCCAAAAACCAGAAAAGAAGTTGGTCTTATGAAAAACTACAGTTCATCATTAAAACATTAGGGGTTAAATCTTCAACAATACTACCCTTTTAAGATTGATTAATCAGTCTACTGAATATTGGATAAAGCGTTTCTATCCTCGAAGAAGTTATATAAGGACTTTCTATAATCACTTCATTTTTGCAGTTATTTAAGTCATGCATAAATTGTCTGTAAAAATCCTTTTGGGTGAATAAATTTGACTTAAAGTCGCTCTTCTTTTGAAAAAACATATCTCTATCTTTAAACTAGTTAACTTTTTTCTTATAATAACCTTTGGAGTATCCATTGTGTTTTGAAGATAAAGGATCATCTTTATTGTCTTTTTGTTCTGGATAGGCAAGCATTAATTTATGAATCCAGGGTAGGAAGTGCTCGAAACAAAGTGCATCCTCTCCGCAAAGGTCACAATGTCACCGCTGGAAGTTGCATGTCTGGCATAAATAGTCATATAATCCTAGGGACTTATGAAAGTTAGACAGTTGATGAATAAAAAGGTAGTTTCGGTTAATCCTTCTACTTCTTTTCGTGAGCTTTGGAAAATAATCTTTAAGAAAAAAATCAATGGGCTTCCCGTAGTTACCAGAGGTAAGTTAGTCGGAGTTGTTTCAGAACAAGATCTTCTTTCTAAATTATATCCGTCTTATGAAGACTATATAACTGATTTTGTACATGCTAGTAAATTTGAAGACATGGAGGAGAATATTGGTGAAATAACTAAGCTAAAAGCTAAGGATGTTATGAATCGCAATATTTATCTTACTTATCCAGAACAACCCATTATGAAAGCACTATCCAAAATGATTTTACGGAAAATTCATCAATTACCGGTAATAGAACAAGGAACAGGCAATAAAATAGTAGGCATTATTACTAGGGGAGATATTTTCAACGCATTGTATAAAAAAATCCCCAGACCTTATAAAGGTTAACTTATTTGCTTTAGAAAGATCCTGGACTTGGGGTATATAATGAGTAGGGGAATACATAAGTGGATCAAGTTGAACAAGTAAAAGAAAAGATAGACATAGTTGAGTATATTAATGCGCGAGTGCCATTAAAAAAGTCTGGACGAAATTTCAAGGCTCCGTGTCCATTCCATTCCGAAAAGACACCTTCTTTTTATGTTAATCCAGATCGACAGATTTGGTACTGTTTTGGTGCGTGTAACGAAGGAGGAGATGTACTTTCATTTGTACAAAAATATGAAGGATTAGAATTTATTGAGGCGCTTCGCGTATTGGCCGAAGAAGCTGGTGTGAAACTAGACCAAACAGGACTTGGTAATGAAAAGACTCGCATTAAAGATCAAATTTATGCAGTAAATCACATGGCGAGTGAATATTATCATTATTTGTTGACTGAGCATAAGATTGGGAGCGAGGCACTTATCTATCTTAAAAAACGTGGGGTTAAGGAAAAGACAATTAAATCATTTAAATTGGGATACGCGCCTGACTCGTGGGAAGGACTACTGCGATATTTGCGCAAAAAAGGGTATGAAGACAAACTGCTAGAAACAGCGGGTCTAATTATTCACTCAGACAGAGAGATCGGATTTTATGATCGCTTTCGGGGAAGAATTGTGTTTCCTTTACAAGATGTGCGGGGTAATATTTTGGGTTTTTCAGGTAGAGAAATAAGCGGGGATGGCGGAGCAAAATATATTAATACTCCAGAAACACCTGTATATCATAAGCGGCAAAATCTATTTAATATTTACTTAACCAAGCAGGCAATTGCCAGAGAGGACGCAGCTATCATGGTGGAAGGAGAGTTTGATGTTATTTCTTCATTTCAAGCGGGCGTGGCAAATATAGTAGCGGTTAAAGGGTCGGGGTTATCCCAGGAGCAATTAAAACTGCTTAAGCGTTTTACATCTAAAATTATTTTTGCAATGGATAGTGATAAAGCAGGAATTGATGCGGTACGCAGGGGAATTCTACTTGCAGATGAACTTGGTTTTGATGTTAGGGTAATTGCTCTTAAAGGAGGAAAAGATCCAGATGAGTTGATACGAAATGACGTTGTTTCCTGGAAGAAACTAGCTGAGAAACCCCAAGTGTATTTTGACTTCATATTAGATACCATAGTAGAACGACACGGAACAGATAGTGCTAGAGCAAAACAGACGATAGTAGCAGAGTTAGCGCCTTTTTTTGCGAGATCTGACAATGTAATATTGCAAGATCATTACGTACGTAAGTTGTCTGAGCTGCTGTCTTTGTCTCAAAGTGTGATTCAAAAAGAGTTTGCAAGAACCGATAAATTTAATGCTAGTCGTAATAAGCGCGCCACTGATAATGTAGTGCTAAAGAGAGAACCAAGATGGCAACTACTGGAGGAGCTTATTTTAAGCTTAGTGTTTCAGTTGAATGATCAGGTTAAAGCCATAGAAAATATTGAGCAGGTGCTAGATCTTTCTAGCATGCCGGAATCTGCTGTAACAAAAATTCTTATTAAGTTAAAACATCGGATCCAAAATGGCAAGGTAGATATTCCTAAGTTTATCTCTGCTTTAAATAACGAGTTGATAATAGTTGCCGATAGGGCATACGTGCGGGATGTGGCTACGGACAAGAAAATTAGTGAGCTTAAGCAAGCGGTTACTGAGCTAAAGATGATTGTATTAAAGCAAAGACGGGAGAAATTAATTTTCCTTGTAAAAGGGCAAGAGGTAAGTGATAAAAAGTTGGCAGAGTTAAACAAACAAATTTCATCAATAACTCAGGAGATTCAAGCTGTTATTTCAGGTCGAACTCGTTAAAAAACCCAGCTTCCCGCTAAGCGGGATAAAGCCACGCTCAGCGTGGCTTGGTGTTATAATATAACCTTAAAATGACTTCAAGTACTATACGCCACAGACAAATTAGAAAACTCATTCAGTCTGGCAAGCGGTCGGGGTTTGTAACGCAGGATCAGATATTGGAGATTTACACACATCCAGAGAAAGATATTGATGAGGTAGATTCTTTATATACTAAGCTTATTGATGCTGGTATTGATATTTTCGAGACTCTATCTTCAGAAGGAGTTGTGCCTGTTAAGCGCACGGCAACCCCACTTGAGCGGGAACTAGCAAATCTTACAAAAAAATCTGGTAAAGAGTCGGGTGATCCTGTACGAATGTATTTAAAGGAAATCGGTAGAATTCCTTTATTAGATTTTGATCAAGAAGTTGACCTGGCAAAACGAATTGAAAATGGCGATCAAGTTGCAAAACAGAAGCTAACCAACTCTAATCTTCGACTAGTCGTGTCAATTGCCAAAAAATACATTGGGAGAGGGTTGTCTTTCTTAGATCTGATTCAAGAAGGTAATCAAGGCTTAATAAGGGCGGTCGAAAAATATGACTGGCGCAAGGGATATAAGTTTTCAACTTACGCTACTTGGTGGATACGTCAAGCAATCACACGTGCAATCGCAGACCAAGCTCGAACTATACGTATTCCAGTTCATATGATTGAAACTATTAATCGTTTTGTAAAGATAAGTAGGCAGCTAATGCAAGACTTAGGCAGAGAGCCAACTCCAGAAGAAGTTGCCAAGGAGATGGATATAGACATAGATAAGGCGAGGCAAATTATTAAGGTGTCACAAGAGCCAACGTCTTTAGAAATGCGCGTAGGAGATGATGAAGATTCACAACTGGGTGATTTTATTGAAGACGAGAACTCACCTTCTCCATATGAGGAAGCGTCAAGAAAGCTGCTAAAGGAACATATGGATGAAGTACTGGGGTCTTTGTCTGATAGAGAGAAAAAAGTATTAATATTGCGTTTTGGTTTACAAGATGGTCGTCAGCGAACTTTAGAAGAAGTGGGGCGTGAATTTAGTGTAACTAGAGAGCGTATTCGTCAAATTGAGGCAAAAGCTCTTCGTAAGCTGCGTCATCCAACGCGTGCTAAGAAGCTTCGAGACTACTTAGAGTAACTACAGACATCTTGAGCTTCTTTTAGTGCATTATTGGCGATTTCTTTATTCAAGCCAAGTTCCATTAATTGCTCAATATTTTTACCGACTATGTGATTACAGAGAACTAAATCATTTTTGATTAGATGTTGTTTTTGCATGGCAGATAATGAATACAAGGCAGTGATGGGATGCAGATTAGATTTTTCTATTAGTTCACGAAGATTTTCTTTTTCAGGATAGCTCCAGGAAATTATTTTCATTCCGATACAGTTGGCATAATCTTTTGCTTCCGAAGTGACTTTCGTGTTAGTAATTAGCCATGCTTTGTTAAATAGATTACTATTGGCGGAATTATGTATGAGGTCGCTGTAGCGAGCGTAAGTGTACAGAGTCACCTTTAAATCTGAGCGAGCACCGGGTTTGTTGTGAAACTTGGCTTCGATCATAAAATTTTCGCCATTTTTACTGGCGATTACATCTACTTCGTGTTGAACGCATTTTCCCTGCAAGATTTGGTTTGTTTTAGTACTATATCCCTGTTTATCTAATACAAAAGAAATAAATTTTTCAAAAGGGTAACCGGAAGGACCTAGTTGCATGACGGCATGTTTTAAGCTGTATTTAGCCGAAGCGGCAGGAATTGTAGATTTATTTAGAAACTCAATTATGTGTTTGTATATTTCTTTTGTAGGAATATTTTCATATAGGATGCTCTCGATGTGGGCAATAACTTGATTTGATAATTCATCTGGCAATCCTGCTCTTTTGATTGAACTGCGTACTTTTGTTTCTGAATATGGTTCGGGTTCACCCGTTGCTTTTATGACAGTGACGTTAGTATTTTCCATACATGATTTATACCATATTTTATGGTATATAATAGAGTGAGTCTGGGGGTGAATATTATCAATAAAAACAATACAATTGCTTTAGCGTTAGCTGGATTACTTGCAGTATCTGCGTTTGTAATAGGTTCGTTATATACACGTGTGCAGTATCTGGAGAATGGAACCTCAACTGTAGCTAAAGCTGCAGAAGCAGGAAATGTTGCTGGAGATGTATCTCAGCCAGATGCCACAATCGTGGATAACTTACCAGAGCTTACAGATGAGGACCATGTTAAGGGGGATCGAAATGCGAGAATCTTATTAGTTGAGTACTCTGATCTGGAGTGTCCATTTTGTCAGCAATTTCATCAAACCGCACAGCAGGTGGTAGATGATTATGATGGTCAAGTGGCTTGGGCGTACCGCCATTTTCCATTAGAATTTCATCAAAATGCGCAGAAAGAAGCAGAGGCTTCAGAATGTGCAGCTGAACTTGGAGGTAACGATGCTTTTTGGAAGTATATAGACAAGATTTTTGAGCGTACAACTACAAACGGGACAGGTTTTGCACTTGATAAACTTGTTCCACTTGCTCAAGAAATTGGTATAGATGGAAATGATTTTCGTGAGTGTTTAGACAGTGATCGTCATAAACAGAACGTATTAGATCAAATGGCAGGCGGGAAAGGAGCAGGAATAACTGGTACACCAGGAAACATATTACTGGATACCAAAACTGGAGAAACCAGGCTTATTCCTGGCGCAGTTCCTTACGAGCAGATTAAACCCGTAATTGATGAGCTACTTCAAGGTTAGGACTATCTAATGTTGAAGTAGTCATTTGGCAGTTGGTGCTGACCAATGGTCTTTTTATTCTTGTCATTGTCTTTTAAGAAGATTATGGCGAATTGGTCAGCGTATACTGGAATCCAAGTTGGATCTTTTACGCGTTGAATTAAGAAATTTTGGCCCCAAGGCGTAGCGTCAGTAATCATAAAGAAAATGCTATTAAAGTTATACTCTTTGCTGTACTTATTCCAGATCTTTTCATTTTCTTGCATGGGGATGTAGATATTTTGAAAAAAATCAGCTGGATATGCCTCGGGGCGATTATCCACAAACACTTTCTCTTCTGGATAGATATGATAAATTAGATATCCACCAATATCGTAGTTATTAAATACTGGTCCACTAATTTTGTTTTTCTTAAAAAAATCGGCAGATCTATTTATCTCTTGGTATAGACCTAGCCCAAAGGAAAAAGTTTTAGGAAAAATAAATGCTAATTTATTGTTTACTGTTAAGAGTAATATTAGTCCAATAAAAATTGTCAAGATAGTTGTAGTTTTTGAAGGAAGAGTGGTCTGGTAACTATTGGTGAGATAATGGAAATTATAGGAAAGAATGGGAATAGCAAAATAGCCAAAAAGAGCAAAATTTCTGATTGCAAACCAACCCGCGACAGAGACAATAATGCCCGTGAGCAAGTGATCTATTCTTAGCCATTTACGATCCTTGCCACCGATGTTTAATATGAAGCTAAATAGTAAGATAGTAAATGCGATTTTGTAATAAGTAAATAGCGGATTATGTATGAGTTTTTCGATAAACCAGACGGTCTGATTTTCTAAAAGACGGTATCCAAAATTATTAAAAATAGTTAAGGGAATAAGCGCTCCTCTTATACCAAAAGGATTTACAAATAACATACTGGTGACTAAGGCTAGCGACAAAGCCAAGCGCTTAACATTCTTAGTTAGCTTTCTCTTTTTGATAAATGTATCAACTAAATAAATACCCACAAGACCGGGTCCGACAAAAAAAAGTATATGCGTATTGACCCAGATAAGCTGAATTAAACCCAGGATTATTAATGCGTGCTTGGGAAGAGCGGCTCCTCGGTATCTATTTAGGATATTGATGAAAATAGACGAAAATAAATAACTAAATATTTCAGGTCGGATTTCTGTGCGATAAGCGATTAAAGGTAAACAAATAGTCGTAGCAATTGTGGCCCAGAAAATATTAGAGTTTTTTTTGGCAGTAAGAAATATAAAAAGAAACGTTGTACTGGTTACAAGAATATAAAAGAGAGAAAGAATATTAAAGTTTCCCAGTGTCCAGATTGAATACAAAAAAAGACTCCCAAGCCAGTGATGGGTTACGACAGGATAAGCTGGGTTTGTATATGAGTAAAGATTGGTTGTGAGTAATTGCTGTTGTTTCACCAAGAGTTCTCCATTTATTAAGTGTCGACCCAGATCAGCGGTGGTAAGATTTATCTTGGCGGTGGTTACAAAGATAATTAAACACAACAATAAAAGTGCGCTGGCCAATTTCCAGAAAGTCTGTTTTTGCATCATGGTAAGATTTTACACTTTCTTGGGCTGATCAAGATAGGCAAAAAACAAGAAGATTATTATAAGAACAAAGGCGGTTAGTGCCATCATGGGGATTGTGATATATTCGTAATCTAGCATAAAGATCTTAGAGCAAGCCTCGGAATAACCCACAGCTGCGCAGGGCGTATTTGACCCACCAAATCTCTGCAGGTAATATTGGTAGCCAGCAATTACAGCTCCAATTGCGGACAATGCAGTAGCATAGCGAATTACTTCTTTGTGGTACTTTTTTTCCAACGCAATTCCTAAGATAATTACTAATGGATACATTAATATCCGTTGATACCAGCAAAGCTTGCAGGGGTTATATTTTGCTATTTCAGAATAAAAAAGACTTCCTGTTGTGGAGGCTAAAGCCACTAAAAAAGCTAATAATAATCCGTATTTGAGTAAGAGCTTGTGCAACGGTTTTAGTTTGAAGTTAAAAAATTTAAAGCCTACCAGATAAGCTATTAAAGCTACGATTAAAACATCGCCAAGAAGCGTAAAGAAAGACAATAATTCTTTTACAAAATCAACCACTTTATTTATTTGGTAATGTATATTCGCAGTTGGATTTCTCTGCTAGTTGCTCTAGAGGTATTTCTCCGGTCAAGCGGATTTTATCAGCAAATTCCCAGGTAGGATAACTCTCGATGCCTTCATCGTTACACTCTTGAGTTTGGGCTTGCCCACCAGGTAGTGAACACTCGATATATTTAATGTATTTCCAGGAATTCCCGAATTCTTTTTTTTGATTTAGACAGTGTGGACACCAGTAAGCACCAAACATTTTAGTTCCATTCTCTGTTAAACACTGGGCGAGATTGTCATATTTGCCTGGTTTATTTTTGCTGTTTATATAGAGATACCCCAGTCCTCCAATTATAGCGATGATTATTGTAAATACGATTAGCTTTTTAATAAGCTTAGAACCCTTGGTTTTCTGTTTTTCCTCAAGCTTTTCTAGCTTTTTTTCCTCTTTGCGCTCTTTTTTAGTCTTTTTCTCTGGCTCTTGAATATTGTCTTCCTGCATATAGAGATGATACTATATTTTTTGACTCGTGGGAAGATAAAAATTCTTGGTATCAGCAATGATTAGACTAAGCTCCTCTGTTTCCATTACAGTGAGTATACATCTAAAAACTAGAGAGAATTTAGTGTTTTAAAACCGGGTTTTAAAACAAAAATTGGGGCTTGTTTTGGCTCTATTAAAAACCCAGTTTTTAATAGGTTGTTAATTGGGAGCTATGTTTTTTGGAGTCTTTGGGCGAGTTTGGTGTAGCGCTGAGTGGGTTTGTCATTGCCTATGGCGATGCCAAGTGCTTTTTTAGACCCCACTAAGATTACAAGGCGTTTTGCTCGGGTGATGGCAGTGTAGATAAGGTTTCTGGCTAGCATAATATAGTGGGCTGTAAGTATAGGAATTACAACTACAGGATATTCACTACCTTGACTTTTATGAATACTAATTGCATAAGCAAGTACGATCTGGTGGAGTTGATCGATCGTATATGGAACAATATGGTCTTCGTATTTAATAGACATGGTTTTCTCTCCATCAACATTCATAATAGAAATGATTAAGCCAATCTCTCCATTAAAAACTTCTTTGTCATAGTTATTGGCAGTTTGCATTACGCGGTCACCTACACGATAAGTTTGTTGTCCATATTTTATTTCTTCAGTTTGTGATGAGTGGGGGTTTAGAGCTAGCTGGAGTTTTTCATTTAGAACGCTAACTCCACAAGCTGTTTTATGCATGGGAGCAAGCACCTGAATATCTTGCATGGCGTCAACGCTGAACTTTTCTGGTATTCGCTGGGAGACTAAATTGGTGATTAAGTTAGCGGCTGGCTCGGCCTCTTCACACCTAAAGAAATAAAAATCAGTGGGATCATGAGGAAACTCTGGGAATGAGCCGGAGTTGATTTTGTGCGCATTTCGTATAATTGCACTAGTTTGAGCTTGTCTGAAGATTTCTGTTAAGTGTATGACGGGGATGGCGCGCGATGATATTAGGTCCGCAAGAACGTTTCCAGCTTGGATAGAAGGTAGCTGTGAGCTGTCTCCCACAAGGAGTATGTGGGTGTTTTTTCCCAACGAGGCAATCACTCTATAAGCTATCATGATGTCTATCATCGAGGCTTCATCCAGGATTAAAAAGTCTGCTGGTAAGGGGTTGTCATAATTGTAAAAAGCTTTGCCATTTTTATCTATCTTTAATGCTCTATGGATAGTTTCAGCTGGAAAACCTGTAATTTCAGTGATACGTTTAGCTGCTCGACCCGTGGGTGCTGCCATGATTATTTTCTTATTCTGTTTTTCTAGTATTAGACGCAAAGCATTTAATGTTGTTGATTTACCAGTTCCCGGACCTCCAGTGAGTATAGAAATTGGGTTAGTTAGGGTTGTAGTTAGTGCATTTTGCTGGTCTTTATTCAGTTTATATTTTTGCTGGATTTCAATAGAAGAGATAATTTTGCTTAAACTTTTTGGTAAATGTTTATCACTGGTCCCTTGTTTTAGATGTTCTTTAACTAGTTTTGCTACCCGTTCTTCGGTATGAAAATAAAGCTTGAGATAGATAGCTTTATCATCGTCAACTAAAATATTATCTTTTACAAGACTGCGCAAGGCTTTCTCAATTTTAACTCCAGTAATATTTGTTAGTTCAACAGCGTGTTCAATGAGTTCGTCATGTGGAAGATATAGGTGGCCTTGGTCTAGAGATTTAAGCAGAGCGTATTGTAAGCTAGCTGCTAATCTATGGAAACTATCGCTTTTAAAGCCTATTTCAAGAGCTATTACATCGGCTTTACTAAAACCTACTCCCCAGATATCTTTAGCAAGTTTATATGGATTTGCTTTAATTGTTTTGTAGGCGTTATCACCATAATAATTAATAATTTTTAAAGAGAGTTTTGGACTAATTCTAAGACCAGCAAATTGTATAAGTTGCTCGCGAACAGCCACATCCTTTTTCCATGCTAAGACTATTTCTTCTGCTTTGACCTTGGTAATTCCCGTAATTGTTGTGAGCCGGTCTGGTTGAGTTTCAATTATTTGAGGGGTAGATTGACCAAATTTATCTACTATTTTTTTGGCTGTAGCTGGCCCAATTCCCTTGATGTGAGATGCTAAATATAACTCTAAGCCATTGGTAGAAGTGGGAAGAAGTATTTGATAGCTGTTTACTTCAAATTGCTTGCCAAATTTTTTATGACTCCCCCATTTTCCATTTAGTTTTATGTGATCTCCCTGTTCTAATCCAGGGAGTATTCCAACGATGGCTAACGTACTACTGTTGCCAGATCGAAGGATCTGTTGTTCGGGGATTACTTTAATGACGCTGTATCCACTTGTCTCATCTCTAAACGTAACACGTTTAACTTCAGCTCTTAAATTATCCATGAAAAGCAATTTTACCACCTATGCTCTGTTAAAATTGCAGAGATGAAAGTTAAATTCCCAATTTTTTTGCCAGATGCTACTCGGGGGATTGTACGTAGTTTGGATTCGCAAGATTTAAGGAGTGTGGGAATTGAAGGGTTAGTAGTAAACACTTTTCATTTACTTATTCAACCTGGAGCAAAGAGTTTAGCCAAGTTAGGTGGGGTAAAAAAACTAATGAATTGGGAAAATCTAACCGTCTCTGACTCTGGTGGTTTTCAGTTATTTTCATTAGTCTTAAAGAATCCAGACATGGGGAAAGTTACAGAAGATGGGGTACAGTTTAAATATGAAGTAAGAGGTAAATATGAGAAATTTATGATTACTCCAGAAAAAAGCATACAGATGCAGTTTGCGATTGGATCAGATATTAAAATATGCTTAGACTACTTTTCACCACCAGATGGCTCGAGAGATGCTACAGAGGAGAGCGTGGAAAAGACTATATCCTGGGCTAAGAGGTCCAAAGTTGAGTTTGAAAAACAGCTAAGAACATACCTTGGTAAAAAAACTCCAAAGTTGTTTTGTGTAGTGCAAGGGGGTAAATATCCAGATCTTAGAGAAAGATGCGCTAAGGAGTTATTAGAAATTGGCTTTGATGGGTTTGGGTTGGGGGGTTGGCCAAGTAGGGAAGAAGTTGAATTAACTTCAAGATTATTACCAAAAGAATCTGAGAAATTTGCTCTAGGAGTAGGAGACCTACAGTCTATTGTACATGCTTGTAGTGTTGGATTTAATTATTTTGACTGTGTGTTGCCAACTCGTGATGGTCGGCATAAGCGACTATATGTATTAACTAAAGACTTAGCGAAAGTTAAAGATTTAGCAAATGATACTTATCATGAGTATTTATATTTTTCTAAAGCTAAATTAGCACATGACATAAATCCTATAGATATAACCTGTGATTGCTTAGCTTGCACGAAGTATTCTCGAGCTTATCTATATCACTTATTTAAAATTGGGGATTCTCTAGCGTGGCGCTTGGCTTCCTTACATAATCTTAGGACATACACAAGGCTCATAGATGAGCTAAGACGTAGATAAGTTATAATTGAAATATGACTTGGCTTAACTTGGCACTATTAACGCTACTGTTTTATGGCACGTTTGATTTGTTTGTTAAGCTAACGTCTGGGAAAATTCATGATGGACTGGGAGCTTTTGTAATAAATCTGGTTGCTACAATGGTAGTGGCCCTATTTCTATTGTATAGCTCAACTAATGGAGAAAAGATTAACTACTTTAAAACAGAGGGTGTAGTCTATGCCATAATTGCAGGGATACTTGTGGGATTTGCCTCTATCTTTTTTATTAAAATGTTTTCGTCGGGTGCCGAGCTTTCTATAGCTGTACCCTTGGTTAGAGTTGGTACGGTATTAGTATCTGTGTTGATAGGTGTTTTGTTCTTAAAAGAAGGATTTAACCCTAAATTTCTAATAGGATTTTTGTTATCTATGTCTGGATTATATCTACTGATAACTTCGTAGCTAAACTAAAGGCAAGGCTATCCACTATGTGAAAAGCCTGGCCTTGTTTCGCTCATTTTGGTAGCTCCTGAATAGTTACTATTTTAGTGTTTGACATCTTGATGCTTTGATGTCATAATGATTTAACCATGACTAGGACAACAATTAGAATTCCAGATGAGTTACTAAAAAGAGCTAAAGTTGAAGCAGCTACGCGTGATGTTCCGCTGTACCAAGTTGTAACAGATGCCCTGAGACAAAGATATGCTAGCATTGTACATGCTACCGGTAAATATCTACTTTATGATAAAGATATGGGAGAAACTGGTGAACTTAGTAGAGCCGATTATTACGACTAGTAAATGATATTACTTGATACTAATATTCTAGTCTATGCACACAACTCATCTTCGGAGCTTTATGAAAAGGCAAAGGAAATTAGGGAAAACTCCATTGCAGGCAAGCTTAAATCAGTAGTGTCCCAGCAGAACCTTCTGGAATTTTACTCTGTTACTACAAATCCGAGAAAATTTAAAACTCCATTAACACCTATTGAGGCAATCAATATTATTAAAGAGTATCAATTTGGAGGTAGTCTTAAATTTATACTACCGAATATAGAGACATCGTTAACTTTTATATTTTTATTTAGTAAATACAAAAAATATATTAAACGTGGTACTCATGTTTATGATGTATATTTAGCTGCTACTGCTTTGTCAAATGGAATTGAGGAAATTTACACTGCAAATGATAAAGACTTTATGTTTATTGATGAACTTAAAGTAACAAATCCATTTAGTTAAATAATATGACTACGCTTGAATCGCCGTTTGAGAAAATATACTTGTTTGCGAGCCAGAGAGGATTACAAAAGCTAAGTTATACCAAATTGGATGAAGAAAATGGAAATAAGGTAATTGAAGAGCAGGCGGTTTCTGAGTTGAAAGAATACTTTTCAGGAAAAAGGAAAAAGTTTAGTGTTCCTTTGGATCTAAGTTGTTACAAGCAGTGGTAAATTAGGTGGATATTCGGGTGGACTAAAAATTAAGAAAATGTTGCTAAATCTTGAAAACGCTGTGCTATAATATGAGCCATGCCTGAAGAATTATATTTACCAGTTATCGAAGGAACTACGAGGCCTGGGCGTCAATCACTTAATGTTGCTAAGTTTCTTGTTGAAATTGGCAATGCCATAGATGGTGTTAAATCTGAATTGGTAGATCCTACAAATTTCAATTTACCAGGGGACGGAAAAGATGAGGAAAATAAAGACTCTAAATACAGCAAGATTACCAAAGAGGCAGACGGCTTTTTTGTGGTAGTTCCTGAGTACAATCATGCTTATCCTGGAACACTAAAACGCTTGCTGGATAGTGAGTTGAAAAATTATAGACATAAACCCGTATCATTTGCAGGAGTTTCAGCTGGTCCCTGGGGTGGAGTGCGAGGAATTGAAAATCTTATACCTGTAGTTCGTGAACTAGGCTTGGTTGCTACGTTTGGAGATATTCAGTTTCCATCTGTACAGAATATATTTAATTCTGATGGAAAAATTGAAGATCCAGAACTTAAGGAGAGTTATGCAAAGCGAGCAAACAAGGCTTGGAATGAGTTAATTTGGATGACAAAAGCTCTTAAATGGGGTAGAGACAACCTATAGTTAATCTTCTCTCTAAACTTCCCTTGACAACTTGAGCTCAAATGGACTAAGATTGGGCGAAGAGCTCAAATGAGCTTAATGAAAGGGGGTGGAAAATATATGGCAGTAATGTTTTATGATGTTAAAAATCGTGAAAAGGTTGAAGTTCCAGAGAACATGGTAAAGAAAACAACCTATGAGCGACAGCTTAAGAATGGTGGTACTCAAGTTCGTTACGCACTACGTGGTGAACTAGGAGATGGCCGCAAAGTTACGAAGTTTGTAAGCAAAGATGATTGGGACGGGATGAGTGCACCTACAGAGTAACTTTTTGTTTTCTTTGTGATACAGTCCGCCCTTTTTTTCCCAATATAAAATTGGGATTGCTGCTTAGGAAAGGGCGAGATTGTTATAAAATGGTTTTAAGCAGTTGACCAATTTGGGTTACTGGTAATCCGATTATAGCTTCTAGATTTCCTTCGTATTGCTCAATTAAACTAGCACCTCTGCCTTGAATTGTATATGCTCCAGCTTTGTCCATGGGCTCCCCAGTATTAATATAGTTAGTGATAATTTTGGTTGTTAGTTTCTTAAAATATATAGTAGAGTCTATGGATTCTGTGTGTTGATAGTTTGACGCTGTATCCAGCAGAGTATACCCAGTAATGACAGAGTGTTTTTTTCCGCTAAGTTGTTCGAGCATGCCTCTTGCGTCATTCTTGTCTTTAGGTTTACCTAGTATGTTTCTACCTAGATAGACAACAGTATCTGCACCAATAATAACTGCATTCTCATAGTTAGCTGCGACTTTTTTTGCTTTTGCAAAGGATAGTTTCTCAACCAGCTTATGGGGGTTATTTTCTAAATAGTTAGACTCATTTATATTAGCTATATCAACAATGAAAGGAATACCTAGCTTATTAAGCAGGTCAAATCTGCGAGGTGATGAAGATGCTAGAACTAGCTGTTTTATCATATGCTTCATGGTTTACCCATGGATATTATACATGTGAAAAGTTATTGGAATTTGAGGTAGAATATAGATATGGGACATCCAATAATGAGCACCAAACAGATATTATTTTTGTTGGTGGTATTGCTTGTCGCCTTATTTGTGTATCAATACTTCTATGAAGGGCAGGCGTTAAATTTTTCTGGATTTGTCTTTGAGCGTCAAAAGAATCAGACTTTGATAGAAAGTAATTTTGTTAAACAACCAAAAATAGATAAGGAAGCGGCTATTATTGGAGAGGTTAAATTGGAGGAGGTCAATCAGAATTCTGCTGTTTTGGCGTTAGATGCAAAAAGTAAGGTGGGGAAAGTAACAGAAATGGTGATATGGACAGATAATAATCAAGTGTCAGATTGGCTGGAGTATAACACTACGTTTACTATAGAAACAACTGCAGAAACACAGGTTGTGTATGTTAAGTTCCGCGATGACAAAGCCTACGAATCAATCGCTTATGCCATCTCAATTGAGCAATTCTGATCTTCTTATTAGATCTTTGTGCGATTAACTAAGTTCCAGCTTCCCCATTGTAAGATATTAACTGCTGCCGCAACGACTGCCGCTACCCAGTATGCAGATATTCCTAACCCAATGTATTCTGCAAATCTAGCCGTGCCCCAGATAACCTCGCTGTTTATGATCCAGTATACCAGTGCCCAACTACCCTGATGTTTAACATGAATATTAAGAGTATTAAATATTGGTTCAATTAGAGCAATAACTACTGCTAAGATAAAGCCAGCTGTTAAGGCTGCGTAGGAAGGAGTTAATAATACATTTCCTAACTCAAAAAAATCTGGAAAGCTAATATCTGCGACTAGAAATATAAAACTATTACTAATCCAGTAAAGAAAGAAAGATATTAGACGTTTGTACATGTTGTTATTCAATTATTTCACCTCCTTAGGTTACATCTATTATTATGCAGTACAATAGTACTAGTTAGCAACTATAATATAGCCATGCTTCTTTTAATACTCTTTGCCTTTATTGCGGGTGTTGTCACAATTCTTTCTCCTTGTATATTGCCTATTTTGCCAATAGTCTTATCAGGTTCTGTTGAGGGAGGAAAACGAAGACCAATTGGTGTTGTTTTGGGTTTTATTATTAGTTTCACATTTTTTACACTATTCCTTACTACCTTGGTTCGTTTAACTGGTATTTCGGCTGATATTCTTCGAATACTATCTGTTGTAATTATTTTTGGTTTTGGAATTACTTTGTTAGTTCCCCATTTACAGGTTTGGATGGAGAAAATATTTTCTGGCTTAAGTGGAGTTATTAAGCACGACAGCGAACAAACAACTGGGTTTAGAGGAGGATTGATTCTTGGATTAAGTTTAGGGTTGGTCTGGACACCTTGCGTGGGACCAATATTAGCTTCTGTTATTTCATTAGCTCTGACTGGTTCTGTAAACGGTTCAGCCTTGTTTATTACACTAGCCTATGCACTGGGAACATCTATTCCATTGTTGGCGATAACTTATGGCGGGAGAAGAATGATAGAGAAAGTGCCATTATTAACTAAGAATTTGGATAAAGTTCAAAAGATTTTTGGTATCATCATGATTCTTACAGCGCTGGGTATTTATTTTAATATTGATCGTAAGTTTCAAAGTTATGTACTGGATAAGTTTCCGGGATATGGAGCTGGATTAACCCAGCTTGAAGATAACAAAGCCGTGCAGGAAGAATTAGATAAGATTAGTGATCCAGATGGTCAGAGCTTATTACAGAAAATTGTAGACCCACAAGCCCCAATTACTCCCGAGCTAATTGCTGGTGGGGAGTGGTTTAATTCAGAACCATTAACGCTTGCAGAGCTTAAAGGGAAAGTGATATTGATAGATTTTTGGACATATACCTGTATTAATTGTATTCGTACTCTTCCATATCTAAAAGACTGGCACGAAAAATATGCAGATGACGGCTTGGTAATTATTGGGGTGCATACGCCTGAATTTGAGTTTGAGAAAAATCCAGAAAATGTGAAAAAGGCGATATTAGATTTTGGAATTGAGTACCCAGTAGTGCAGGATAATGATTATGCAACATGGCAGGCATATAGTAATCGCTACTGGCCAGCAAAGTATTTTATAGATAAAGATGGTAAAGTCAGAAGTACGCATTTTGGTGAAGGAGAGTATGATGAGTCAGAAAAAATTATCCAGGAGTTATTGGCAGAAACTGGAGCGACACTTAATGAGAGCCAGATAGATAATCCAGAATATACAGTAGAGACGCGTACACCCGAGCTATATTTAGGGTACTCAAGGATTCAGGCTTTGGCGTCACCAGAAAGAATAGTAAAAGATAAGCAGTCAGAATATTCTGCTCCCTCGAATTTACGGTTGAATCAGTTCTCATATATAGGTAGTTGGCTTGTAATGCCTGAATATGCCTCGCCAGATAAGGGAGAATTTCAGTTAAGATTTGAGTCAAAGAATGTGTTTTTAGTAATGAGGCCAAAAGAAGATATCTCAGGTAAAGTAAAAGTATATTTGGATGGTAAACTAGTTAAAGAAGTAGAAGTGGATAAAGATAAGCTATATGAATTGATTAAGCTACCACAGCCGGGTGAACACGTCTTGCGTCTTAAGTTTGAGGATAATAATTTAGAGCTATTTGCATTAACTTTTGGCTAGAGATTCCTATTGTATAATTAGTTAGGTAAACTATGAAACAATTGTATTCCGCGGTAGCTCAATGGTAGAGCAGGAAACTGTTAATTTCAAGGTTGTAGGTTCGAATCCTACCCGCGGAGCCCGCTCGTTCTTACTCGAACTGAACCGTCTTTAATTAGGGGTTCAAGTTGGGGAGATAGCTTGTATTTAAGCACTTTATTGTCTTTTATATAGATCTTTTTAAAGAATAATCCTAAATAAGATCGTTTAAGTCGTGGATCTGCTTTTTCATATGTTTTGCCAATATTCTCTGCTAGGACCAATAATTTTTCTAATGATTTAACTTTTTCTGATTGATCAGAGCTTAACCCTTGCATTTGTTGATCAACTTCTTTTAGTTCTTTGTGGTAGCGGTTGTAGATACTATTAAATCTTTCTTCTGTTAAGGTTTTACTTATAAAGCGAGCATCTTCTGTTTCTTGAATGGCTTTTGTTAGTTTACTTTTTCGCTTAACAAGCTCTTGGCGGTCCCGATCAACATTTGTCCTCAGTTCCAGCATCATCTTTTTTGCTGTATCCAGTACGTGTTTGGTGTATTCCTTGGATAGCTCAATCTTAGTAAATAGCTTTTCTACTGCTTGTTCGAGTTTGAGCATATCTGTATACTCTCTAGGTCGGCAGTGATAGCAATAATAGAATCCGTACAGCTTATTTTGTTTATTGTGGTACTCAGCCCAGAGGCGGTTATCACATTCAGGGCAGTATAAGAAGCCACGCAGTAAAAAGTTGTGTTTGCGGGTGCGTGAGGCGTTCTGATTATGTGCATCGAGTACTTGTCCAACGAGTTTAAATAGGCTTTCTGAGATTAAAGGCTTATGTTTTCCTTGATAGAGCTTTTTACCCCAGCGGAATTTACCTATATAAAATGGTTCTCGGAAATAATCTGCCAGTCTGCTTTTATGCAGAGTTACCCCTGTAACAGATTTTACTCCTTTGTTCCTTAGCCACTCGGTTAAATTAGTAATATTATGGTTACCAGTGGAGTATTCTTGAAAGACTTGTTTAATATATGAGGCAGTTGGTTCATCTATGGTAATTATCTTTCTGTCTAGTGAGCAAGTTGGTTTTGGGTTTTCTACGTTCTTGTAACCTAGTGGTGGTAGTCCTCCTGGGTACCAGCCAAGCTTTGCCTTTTCTTCTAGTACCTTGCTTGTCTTTCTACCAGTTATTTGTGATTGAAAGGCGTTTACAGATGCGAGGATAGTATCGATTAGGTTTCCTTCTGGACTACTATCGATCATGGGCTGGCTAATAGAAATTATTTCTACATCAACCTTTTTAAGTATTGCTTTTATTGTTAGATGATCTAGTGTGTTTCTAGCAAGTCTATCTGTGTCTTGAATTAATACTGCATCGATGGATTTATCGTCTCTGCATTTGGTGAGTAAGTCTTGGAGTGCTGGGCGGTTTAGATTGGTTGCTGATTTACCTTCATCAACATAGAGGCTGATCACTTTATAGTCGTTATCCTTTGCCCACTTTTTAGCAATTTTTAGTTGAGTTTCAATACTCTTACCCTTTTCTGCTTGTTCAGTTGTGCTAACTCGGGCATATATTACTGCATTTTTCATTCTCAAACGCTTTTCTTATCAGACCTATTGATGGTGCTAGCTATTTCCTTATTTGAAATGTCAGTATCTACACTTTGATAACGAATGTATTTTTCTCCATCTATGTGAAAACCAATTTCGTCCTTGTTACAGCTCTGATCTATAACTTGTATGTCTGATCTGAGTAATAATTTTATCTGTTCAATGCGTTGATATTTCTGTTTACTAAGTATCCGACTTATATCCTCTTTTTTATATCGTCTATCTAGTCTTGTTCCTAAGCGAATGGGTTTGAGTATTCCTTTTTCATCCCAGCGTCTTAGGGTCATTGGAGTAACACCCAGCATCTTAGATGCTTCTGAAATTCGAACAGTTCCTTTAAAATCTATTGATTTTTGTTTAATCATAGTGTATAAGTAAGTATAGTTTATTAAGATGAAAAATGCAATATGAATAAGGTTATACAGGATGCAGTAAATATTTGTCGGCTAGTTAATGGCTATTCTGATCCCACAGACAACTATAGGATTGCTTGTGTAGCTAAAACAGGTAAATCGGAAGTGTTCAATGTTGAAAGAGTAGGAATTACAGCATTTGGCTATCTCTATGATGGCGTGATTGAACTTCTAGAAAAGAAAAATGTAATTGTTGCAAGAAATTATGGTTGGTGTGTTGGAGCCTCATATTCTAACAAAGAAAACCAATTGGACATGGATTATGTAACATATAAAGCAAGAAAGCTAGGAATGATAGATGAAGACCAGGTTTTTTCTAGGTATGCGTACGTAAATGATGACGCTGGGGTTCTTGATTTTGGACCCGACTATTATGGCACCAACACAGTTATTTTCTTTCTTCCAAATGTTCAACAGTTTATAAATATATTCAGTAACTTAACTCCTAAAATTAAAGGAAATAAACTTGTATACATGGGTGAAGAAATCAGTATAAGCGGTGAGGTTCAACTACAAACATTGAAATATCTTCTTACACGGATCAATTCAATTGTTGCTAAGAAAGAATTATATGGTCTAGACAGAAAGAGTATGCAATTTTATGAGCGGCAAAAAAAGCGTGGTAGTGTGATTGATATCCATAATACATTAAAAAACAGATTTACTGAGCTAAAGAAAAAAATCCAAAGCAATAGGATCTTAAAAAATAAGTTAGTCTTTGTTTCTGAGGGGGGCTACGGTATATTCGAAAATAAAAATTCACGGACGTTTTCTAAATCTACCAAATAGAATATATATTTCTATCCTTTATAAGCCCCTTTTCTAACCGTTTTACCCCTGTTTATCTACCAAATTATTTTGGTTTAATTCTTTTATATGGAAACACAATTTACAGAAGGGTTTGTAAGGTTGCTGATTAAACAGTATGAGCAAAATGGTAGATTCACAAAATGTATTAGTGATCAAGAAGTAAAAACAGTAGAAAAAGACATGGAAATAGATAGGATGCAATATGAAAAATCAACAAACAAGTAAATATAAAGAGTATTCCACAAAAGACTTCTATAATTCAGTTCTACTTAAGACCCTTGGGCTTACTCTTAAGCGTCTAGAAAAAGGAAGTAATAAGTTTGTTACTTTCGTATTTGCAGATCCTAAAGGTAGTGCGGAGCAGATATTAGCAAATTACTGGGAGCGCACCCTTACGGTCGAGCCTCGACTTCTGATAGAAAACATTCACGAATTAAAGACTCGCATATATGCAAAATAAGAACTGGGTAAAAATATTACAGTTAATTGGGGAGCAGGATAGAAAGATTAATCAGCATACAGATGCATTCTTACAAAGAGCCGATGCACTTAATCATGGAGACACAGAGCAGGCAGAATATATCGACAAGATGTTGCTTGAACCAATAGCCAAGCAGATAGAATACTTATCAGAGAGGATACTAAAATATGCAAAATGAAATAACCACGGAGCTTACTGCTTCGGATACTAGTATACATAGGAATGAGTCAGAGGGAAAGATCAATATTCCTCTTAGACTTGATGAATTGATGGCGATGGAGTTTTCCGAGACAAAGTGGTTAGTTGAGAAACTTATCCCAGCAGAAGGAATTATTGCTCTATCTGGTAGCCCATCGTCATATAAGACTTTTTTAATGTTGGATTTGGCAATATCACTTGCTAAAGGAGTAGATCTGTTTGATAAGTATTTAACTAGGCAAACAGGAGTTCTTATTATTGACGAGGAAACGGGATCTCGCTGGCTCAAGGAGAGGGTAGAGAAAATGAGCAAAGAATATGATCTTCCGATCTATATTCTATCTAAGACAGGATTTAAGCTAAATAAACAAGGGGTTGATTATTTATTAAAGATTTGTAGCCTAAAAGATGTAGGGTTAGTTATCTTTGACTCTTTTGTGAGGGTTAGTACTGCTAGGGATGAAAACAACGCTGTGGAGGTCGCTAAGATGTTCACTCACCTACAGAAACTCAACAAAGCAGGGATAACTACTGTATTTACCCATCACAATCGCAAGCCAGGAGTATTTCGATCATCTAACCTATCTCATGATATGCGAGGTAGTTCAGATATATTAGCAGCGGTTGATTGCCATATTGCTATTGAGAGGGAGGACAATATGATTACAGTAACTCAGACTAAGCTTCGACAGGGTGAAGAATTACAACCATTTAAGCTTGAGATTATAAGCGATGAAAATGAGTTTCGTTTCGAGTACGCGGGTGAGGTGGATATTGTTAAAAGCAAGAAGCGGGAGTTTCAATCCTCAATAGAGGATATTCTTAAGCAAGCAAATATACCAATGTATAAGAAGGAGCTATATGATAGGTTGAAGGGTTCAGGTGTGGAGGGTGGATATTCAACTTTTAAGACCGCTGTTGAAGAGATGGTCAATGCAGATAAGCTATATGAGCAACGGGGAGATAAAAATAAAGTGTACTGCTCATTAAGCCCGTTTCCAGAGAATGGAAGCTTACTAAGTGAGTAGGTTAATATTTCTCCTATATATAGGAGAGTAATTTTAACCGACTGTCTATGATAAATAATAAACAGCTAAAAACACAGAACAGGTTGAAACATTTTCACTCTATGTATGATCCGTCATATATAGCAAAGCAATCAGAAAAAGAAATTGCAAAAAATAAGGATAATTCATTCAAGGTAGAACCAAGTAGTAATACTTATAAAGCAATGACACTTTTTGAGTTTGAGAATGGAATGCTTATGTCATCTATTATGGAAGAGCAATACAGAACTTTTGCATTAGATTTTAGTAGAAATTTGCAGGAGGAGTTTGAGTGAAATTAAAACCTTACTGGATATACTAACGGATTAAGTTCTCGCAAAAATACTCTATCATAGCTATTAAGCTAGAATGGCAAAATATCAGAGGAGTTAATGTCTAGAGCACGTATAATACAGTAAATTTTCTCCAAACTTGGGTTAGCCTCTCCCCTCTCTATCTTGGCATAATAACTTGGCTCAATATTTGCGACAAAAGCAACATCCTCTTGCTGTTTTTTCTGATCTTTGCGTATCCTACGGACATTCTTACCCAACTTGATTAAGGTTTTAGAAGTAAGTCTATATGCCATCAAAGCCACATTACCTTACAAGCTTATAATATGTGAAGGTTTTGTAGAACCAATATAGCCCCAATTTTGTGCTTGTTTAAGACTGAATAATAATGTATCCTATAAGTTAGTATGCCTATAGTTATTTTTGCTGTAATAATAATCTCTGCCATTACTGGAGGTTCTTATATAGCCGACGGAGGCGACTATCTATATTCTAAAATTCCATTATTCGGTAAGAAGAATGAGCAATCAATAACAATTAGCCCAACTCCCACTCAACAACCTACACCAACATCTTACAAACTACCATCATCTACACCAAAACCCGTAGTAAAAGGAGTAAAAACCTCATATATCACAACAGACCCAGACCCAATAATTGACTGCACTTTTACCTATCTAGGAACCAAGCAATTAAAAAGAAGCGAATGTAATATTTCTTTTGAGTGTGAAATTGATAGCAAGTGGTATCTATACACATCCAGGGATAAATGCAAGCAAGATCAATCAAGCTATTGGTCCAAATACTATGACGAAAACTCACCACCAGATAATAATCTAAACTCAACTCCTCTCTCTATAAAAAACATTTCCTGCGTCATTAATGGTGAAATATATATGATGAATAATCAAGAAAATTGTGACTCAGCGCGTTCTCTTGTTGAAGCGGCAAAACTTAAGTATCCGCGACCCGAAGAAATTACCTCTAAATATATTGATGAATTTAATGAAAGTGCAGCAAAGATGAGACGGGAAGCTGAGAATTATGTACAAAACTCAGACCAAAGTATAAATCAGTACATGGATAATTACAAAACAGAGCTAGATAAACACGTAGATGAACTTGACAAATACAACATTCCTTTACCTACGCCTACCACTGATCCTTTAAAAGATATACGGGGCTGTATTGGAGTATCCAGTGGATTAGGAACCTGTCCTTAAATGGAAAAAAATATGAATACCTATCTAAAACTTATCGTGCTAATTCTAGGCGCAATTCTATTAACGTATCTTTACAATACTAGACGTAAAACCGAGTTTGAATCCTGTTATGAGATGTGCAGATCAGAAGCAGCTCTCGATGCTACTCGCTGTATTGTGTTGTGTGGTGGCTATCAACCAAATAGGTAAGCTCTAGTTAATACAAGTCTTATTAAGAAGCTTTATTAAATCAGATTCCTTTACCCTATACCCTCTTCCAATCTTACTCCCCCGCAACTTTCCATCTTTAATATAGCGCCGTACCGTGATTCTGGATAACTGCAAAATATAGGAAACTTGCGCTGTTGAGTAGATTGTCTGCATGGCTTTGCTTATTCTACTGCACTACTCAAATACATGCAAAAGAGTCCCTAACTAATAGTTACCCATTACCCCTTATTACCAGAGGGTCCTACCGTTTCTGAGAAGTCATATAAAAGATACTAGTTATCTTAGGCTCAACAAACTACCTGGTGCTCCAGTAAGTAGAGTGTAGCAATGTAGTATAGTATGGTACAAGCGACAGGCTTTAGTTAGTTTTATATAATCTATCAGCATGCTTTCATGCTAGAATCGCAGATATGACCATCATTAGTAATGCAAGTGATGAGGCACTAGAAGCTATATTAAGAAAAGCAGAAAATACTCATAGTGCGGGTAGTCAATTTGAGCAAGCTCAGATAGAGCTTGATATAAGGCGCAAAAAGAGACTATTTGAGCTTCAGCAGGAATTATTAAGGATAAATTTTTCCCATCCGCTTGGAGTATCAACAAGCAGAAAACGCTGGTACATCCGCCTTTACAATCCTACCTATGTCGTCTCTCGCCACGATAACCCGTCTTTTCCCATCTTCTGGCAGCTGTTTAATAAGCTCAAAACATAGGATTGTGTCTCTATTATCCCCTTCTTTAGGCTTAGTAGGATGTAGAGATTGTCTTAATCTAAAATATAAAAAACAGCGTTTAAAGGGAATGGCTGAATTATGTAGTTAGGCTATTACGCCAGTTCTAAATGGAAGTGCAACCCCCTTAAAGTAAAATAGATCTTTTACTATGGGGAGGTGACCCAAGCATAGGAGGAAGGGCTTTTAAGGATATACGGGAGACCTTCTTAAATGTAGTGGCGGTTATGCCCTATTTTAGCAACCAGAGAGGAGGAGATGAGAGGACAGATTGGGGCTTTGCTTTTACTTCAAGCTATCTTATTAAGGGGGAAGGCAAAGAAGCACGATACCACTACACAATGACCCCAGAGGCGTTAGGGTTGACCGAGAAGTGGTTAAAAGGAGAACTTACCACAGAGGAGATAAAAAACAAAAGAGGATACTTAGCCTACCCGTTGGCTTACTTACAGGGAGGCTTAGACGAGACAGAGCAAAACTTTAGGGATTACTTGTTAAAGTTTAAGGGGGGTTACACGGTAAAAGCCTTCACTATCGTAAATGATTGGTTAAAGCTACGCAGAGACCTTTTAAGGAGGCGGGCTTATTGCCACCAGTTGCTTTATACCTACCTTGAGAACGCTAAAAAGAGAGGAGAGATTAGCAGTTATAAGTTTGAGGTTAGGGGGCTTGCAGATTGGCGTAATAAGTGGAAGGTAACAATTTACAAGCCAACAGTAAAAGCCAAAATAATAGGCAAAAATAGGCGGGGGAGCAAGACCAACACAACCGAAGAGCTTATGGGGTTGAGGAGGTTAGCGAGATATACGAGAGGACAGCCAACGGAGCTACCCCAAGCACTTACCAGTTTTGGCAAGAAGTGAAGCGGTTAAAAGCAAGTAAGCCCTTGAGACAAAACAATATAGGGGTTAAAAGTGTTGGGGAGATATTAAAAACCCACAAAACCACCTACGGGTAAAACCACCATATTGACACAAAGCAACACTTTTATTGAGGCTAATTGAGGCTATACAAAGTTGGTTAAAAACTTAATAAAACTTAATGTTAGGGGTGTTTTTAGGGCTATATTGACACAAACCGACACTTTTTTGGGGCTAAAAGGGGGGTATATTAAATACTCTATTAAGTAAGAGTATTATTAACTCTTATTAAGTAGGGAGGTTTTTTTCTTTTAAGAGATACGGAAACAGAACCAAACCCGCTAGATTACCCCTTACCCGTTACTTAATACTCCCTTAAAGGCTTATCAACCCTTATAAGGCAAAGGGGGACTAACCCCGTAGGCTTATTTTTAACCCGAAGCAAAATGTATAATAAACTAATGAAGCCCTATATTAAACCACTCCTCTTGGGAGCTACTTGCAATTCAAGACCAGATGTTAAATAATGATAAATATAACTAATATGACAGACGAGCAATACTACACCATAGAAGAAGTGGCAAAAATGTTAAAAGTAGCCTACTTAACAGTCTATCGTTGGATACAGGACAACAAACTCCCCTCAGTCAAGGCGGGTAAACAATACAGAATTAAAAAGAATGACTTAGATAATTTCCTTAATAGTTACAAAGGAAAAAACTAGCATTATGGACAAAAAAACTAAAGCACCCAGAAACAGAACAATCTCATAGGGCAGGAATAGCTGTGGTTATAATGGGAATTGTGCTGTCTAGATTTTAAATAACCTTTTAGAATAATAGTGTTCTAGGTAATTTCTGGTTCGAGTAGTGACGCAGGGGCGGAGCCAGTGTGCACGAATAGAAGAAAGAGCTTCTGTTTGTGCCGTTGTAACGGGCTTTTCCTCGATATGCATCACCAATAATCCGAATGAAACTGATTCATTGCATCATGAGAGAAACCGAATGAAAATCATCTCCTAGGTAAGGA
>PFSB01000005.1 GCA_002788855.1 Candidatus Roizmanbacteria bacterium CG_4_9_14_0_2_um_filter_38_17
CAAAATCTTTACTATATTATCTGTCCAACTCAAACCACCTTAACGTTCTTTGAATAGAGAACTAAATGCCAGTGATTGGGCATAAGGCAAAAAGACAGGCACTATAAATGGTGGCTGACCCCATTTGCTAACATGAAGAAATTATAGCATACCTGGTGCTATAATTTATCCATATAGGGGTGTAGTTTAATGGTAGAATAGAGGTCTCCAAAACCTTTGATGAAGGTTCGATTCCTTCCGCCCCTGCTTAAGATTTTTCTAGTATAATATTAGTGATGGAGGTGAATTTTTTATGGTTACAGTTAGTAAGAAAAAAGGAGAAACAACATACCGATTAGTTTCGCGTTTTAAGCGAAGAGTAGCTGATGAAGAAGTTCTTGACGATGCTAAAGAAGCTTCTATTTTTGAGCCCGAAGCAGAGAAGCGCAAGAAAAAGAAGTATCGACTAGAACGTCTCAATGAGCTTGCTCGAGGAGGAGAGTAAATGGGTAACCATGGAACATATGAAAATCTGCCCAATCTGCTACGGTGATTTCCAGACGCGAAATGTTAGCGGTAAATCTGGAGCAGTAGAACTGGATTGCTGCGAGGGTTGTGGGAGCGTTTGGTTTGATAATCAAGAACTACGAAATACAACTCACATTGAGGATGCAATTAGACATAGTAGTCAACTAGATTACAAAAGTGCAAAAGCCTGTCCCAAATGCCAAGGCCTGCTCAAACCAAATCATAAGTCAACCTTCACACACAACGTTAGTGAATATAAGTGCTCGGATTGTCAGGGTGAGCTAGTAGTTGGTGTGACAATGCATAAACGCGCTGCAAGGCAGATGGGGGTGTTATTTATGGCACTGGGATTAGTGTTGGTAGGTCTCTTTAGTTATTTAACAGTAAATTTAACCACATTGACTCAGATCCAGGCAAGTGCGCTAGTGGAAAAGCCAATAATCACCCAGCTTTCTCCCTCGTCTATCTCAATTACATTTACAACAACCACACCGCAACGAGCTGATTTGATTTATTCTGCACCCTACATAAACAACACAAGAAGGGTCACTATTTCTAGTGTGCCACGAACCGTGCATCAATTAACAATTAATAGCTTAATTTCAAACCAAGAGCTGAGTTATCAGCTGGTGTTAATAAACGAAGAAGGTGTTGAGCAACTATCTCCTACTTATAATGCAGTGCTTAATCAAAGGGAGAGCGATTTGAGATAAGCGCGGAATTCCTCATTGATATCTTCGCGTTCAAGTGCAAATTTAATCATAGTTTTAAGATATTCCATTTTATTTCCAGTATCATAGTAGGTGCCTCCTTTGATTTCAACAGCCAAGACCTGGTGTTTATCTCGAAGCATCATTTTAAGCGCATCGTTATAATAAAGTTCTTCGTCTGGTTCCAGCTGCTCATAAGCTTCTTGAATATATTGGAAGATCTCGGGCATGAATAAATAGCCAGAAACATTAGCCAGATCAGAAGGCGCCGCAGCTTTACCCGGTTTTTCAATAATTTTATCGATGTTTATTATTCCATCTGTGATTTCTTTGCCCCCTGCAAAGCCATAACGATCGTAATCCTCATCAGTTTTGGCTCTGATACTTGCTAAACAGTTACATCCATATTCTTCATAGGCTGAAATTAATTGCTTAAACCTAGATGGCTTTGCCATGATAAAGTCGTCACTCCAGGTGTAGATGAAAGGTTCATTTCCCACGAGGTGGCGGACGTTTAAGAGAGGTGTGCCGTTTCCATAAGGACCTTTTTGTCGTACATACACAAAGTTAGCCATGTCAGATATGCGCTCAACAGACTCAAGTAGATGTTTTTTCTTCTCGCCTCCCATACGCAGATTTTCGATTAGATCAAGGCTAGGGTTGTCAAAATGGTCTTCAATAGTTCTCTTGTGATACCCAGTTACTATGATAATATCGCGAATACCAGCTTCAACGAGCTCCTCAACAACATACTGAATAACTGGTTTGTCCACGATGGGCAACATTTCCTTGGGCATGGCTTTTGTTTGGGGTAAGAAGCGGGTGCCAAATCCCGCGGCAGGAATAACAGCTTTGGTGACTTTTTTTCTTCGGGCACTTTTGGTCATGTTTTTAGTTACTTTCTGGGTTGTCTGTTGGCTTACCAATCGACTTTTCTTCTTCACCAACTTCTTCAACTGGCTCACTAGCTTCTTCTTCGGGTGTTTCGGGCTCTGGTAGCTCCTCTGACTCTGGTGCAATTAGATCGTCGAGTCTTACCACTACTACCTCTGGATCGTTTTTAATTTCGACTCCCGAGGGAACGGCAATATCTTTAACATAGATAGAGTCTCCTGAGGCTTTCAACTTAGAAATATCAATCTTGATTTCCTCTGGGAGGCTGTCTGCGGCCGCTTCTACGGTTATTTCATTAAGTTCTTGCAATAAGAGGGCCAGTTTTTCTTTAACTGGCGTAGATTCGCCTTCTAATCGAACTGGAATTACTGCTTCAATCTTTTCGGTTAAATCAACTTCTTGGAAAGAAACATGCAACACTTCTCCAGTCGTTGCTTTTTTTTGTAATTCACGGACTAGAACATGATGAGCTTCGTTAGACTTGCCAACCAGAATGTCAATAATGGCTGTCTCACCTGTTTTTCTATATAGCTTAATAAATTCATCTTTGTTTAGCTGAATTGAACCGGACTTGACTTTTTTTCCGTATATACTAGCCGGAAGAATACCTTCCTTGCGTAGTTGTTTAACTTTTTTCCCAGTAATTTTTCGATTCTCTGCTTTTAGTTGTTGACGCTTAGTCATTGTATTTTTATGCTTAACACCTTATCTGTGTTGAGATTTGTATTATAGATCAAGGTAGATCTTCGAGCAAGTGAAGCTTGCGATGTCCCTGAGGGGATCGACTTGAAATTCAGTGGCTCAAGTCGTTGTCTCTCGTTAGCTTCCATGCTGAGTGTGACTGGCATATTTTTGCTTCCTGGCTGTTTTTGGATCATGAGTTCATAGGTTGTCGGTTGCTGTGTAGTATAACTACTTGAATAGCTAAATTTAAGACTGGAATTATTATTTGGGGCAACTTCTAGATATAATCCCCAGCTCTGGTATTGACCAAGGCTTTCTCTGTTAATGCTAGCTAAGTCAAGAGAAACGCCATCTAGAATTACTTGATCTAATACAACATCGGGAGGAGTTAGTATGCGGATGTAATTTTTATAAATGCCCCCTGGAAATTCGTGGGAATTACTATTGTTTTTGGTATTTACAGTAACCATGCGTCTTAAGCGATTCTTATCCAGCTCTACTTCAATGATCGTGTTGCCTTCGGTAAAGAAATTAACCTTATTTGCTCCAAGGTTAGCCTCAACAAGCATGAGATAGTCTGGAATACATGGGGTGTTTTGGGAAGATAGACAACTAGGCTGGAGCAGTCTACCAGTCCAACCAGTGTTGTTAAAAGCAGCCTGGAGGGTGGGTTTGTTGAAAGTCACAAGAATGTGTTTTTCAGATAGCGACTGGTAAATAGCCTTAGTTAAAGCACTAAAATCTAGATCATCTCTAGTTGAAATCTCTAATAGCAAATTTCTGGCTAGACTACCTAGAATATCACGCTTGTTGGTAGCTCCAGGAAAAAATTCTTCCTCACTAGTATTTTGAATTTCAAGATAGAGGTTGTCTTCATTAATAAATATGTCAAAGTCGCTTAAGTGAACTCTACCAACAGCTGAGAGTAAGTAGCGCGTTGCTTCAAGATCTATCGCAAAAACTCCGTCAACTTTTGTATTAACTTCTTTTTTTAGGAACCACTGAATTTGCGCTGCGCTGCGGGTGAAGTCTGGATGCCAATTAGCGTCTCTTAGAAACCAGTTGGGCTGCTTAAGATAGTTGCGAATAGGCTCGGGAGGATCCACGTGTCCTTCAAGTTGTCCATCTAGGTTGTACACATCATCAATGGCGACCTCGAGCATTTTGCCATTTTCAAAGCTTAGAAATCCAACTGACCCAATAAATCCTCCCGTTGGGCGGAGTTCCATATTGTTCTGAAACAATAATAGATATTTTTTTCTATCATTGTCTGCAAACAGTTCTGGTAATGTGGGAGCTATCTGTCTTAAACCGGGTAGTATTTTCAGCATAGTATCAATAGCTTGCTCTGGGTTGTTAGTTTTAGTAAGAAGCTTATTGCCGAGATTAGTGTTGAGCTCTCTAAGTTCTAAATGTTGTTTTTTAAGTAGAATCAGGCTTTGCTCAAGTTCCATTAATTGTGCTTCCAGATATGCTGAATAAGGCGCTATTGGCTGGGGCTGTTTCTGGAGTAATTTAATTACAAAATCCTGACTACGCATACCCGTATCGCTTAGTTTTAGCAGTGTATCACTGGCGGTTTTTCCCAGGCTAAAAAACTGCATGATTGTTATATTAGTTTCTTCTGAAACCAATTTTATAGCTGGTTGAGCAATGGTATAGACTCGTTCAAGCTGAATTATGTTTTGTTGAGACTGTATGAGACTGGTTTGGGCTTCTTCAAACTGAGCAGTTTGTAAGTAAGAAATAGCATTAATTAGGTTGGTTTTTGTGTTAATAACTAGAGAGCTTAGGTAGATTGTAAAGAAGACGCCTATTACTATGGGGATCAAAAGAGCTAAGGCAATTTTAAGTACACCTGGTGAAATCGGTAAATGGTATTGGTGAGTAATAATAGCTTGCGTCGGTTCCTCTTTTATCGGTTGTGGTTTTGTCTTTAATTTAGGAACATCTTTGATCTTATTAATAACAGGATGATGTGGTTTTTGAGTCATTAGGATCTCAATAATTTCTCCTGAAGCAAAATCAAGATCTTGAATGTAGCTATTAGATAAGAAGTAACTTGGTATTAGTTTCAGACTTTTTTTGAGGGTGGATAATTCACTTGCACGTGCGACGACGACTAACTTATGTGTGAATGAATTAAGGGTGGTTAAATCTTGTCCACTAGGAGCTCCTACTAGTATGACATAAGGAACATGTTGGAGATTAAAGCCGACATTATCTGCTGTTTTAACCTCACAACCTGCTATGGCAAGCTGGCGTGATAGTGAGTTTACAAGCTGCTTGTATCCATGGTCTTTAACTATAATTACAGCTTGTGAGGACTCGTTCTCTGGGTCAGAGTTAAGTTTAATCATGTTGAAGATAGTTTATCTACTTTATCTAGTGCTTCATTTACTAAGCTGTCTGCCTCGGTATTTTTCTCGCGAGGGATGTGAGAATAGTTAATAGATAGCAAGATATTTGGTTCAATGTTCCGAATTTTCAACAATAATTCACGTAGACCTGGGTTTTTAATCTTGAATTTGCCATTAAGCTGATTAACTACAAGCAATGAGTCAAGATAGAAGCAAATCTTATTTGCTTCCTTTGGTAAATGCTTATTATTCTGTGATAGCCAAATTAGTGCTTCAATCACTGCTTGGTACTCAGCTTGATTATTGGTTTTTTTACCAATATATAGACCTGCTTTGTGGAGTATTTTTGTGTCTGTCTTGATCATAAACCCTGTTGCGGCTGGTCCTGGATTACCCCTTGCTCCCCCATCAGTAAATACTTGTAGCGGTATTTGTTTCATAGATCGTTAATTACTATTTTAGCACTGCTAAAGCTACTTGTAGTTTTGATCCCACAAGGTCAGACCTTGTGGAGTGTGAAGGGTTATTGGTAGATATTTTTTTCTGATTTTAAGAAATCACGAAAATCAGTAGTTCTATTTTCTTCATACTCTTTTCGACTTTGAGCAATATCATCAATTAGTCCTGGAGAGTTTAACTCAAGAAGTATGTCAGCAATTTCTTGATAATCGCTAAATGGCATAGCTACAAAAGAAGGCTTATTTCTATTTGTAACAAGAATTTGTATGAATGTTGTATAATAAGTGTATGACAACAGTCAATATTTCTTTACCAGTTGAGATGTACAGCGATGCTAAAACTGTAATTTTGGAGCGAGGATATGCTTCTCTTAGTGAATTAGTTCGCGATGCATTGCGAGGTTTGCTTTACCCACATTTGACGGTTAATGGCTTCATAAGAGAGTTTGAAGATAGAGTTCTTGAGGCTGCTACTGAGTCACAGGGAAAAGATGTTTTGCTAAAAACTAACAAGGATTTAAAAAATTACTTTCTACAGGATAAACTTCCCCAAAAAAGCAACCTATGATAAAAATCCAGTTGAGCGGGAGCTTTCAACAAGATTATAAGGATCTGGTAGCTGACAATTTAACGATGCGGAATGAAGTACTGAACCGTGTTGAGTTGTTTAAAAGAAATCCTAATGATACACGACTCAAAAACCATCTTTTGCACAAACGACTTGAGGATAAATGGGCTTTTAGTGTTACAAGTGATATTCGGGTGGTTTATGAATGGCTGGGGAGAAAAACAGTTAGGCTGTTGACTATTGGAGGACATAGAAAAGTTTATCACGAATAGTTCGGCTTTGAATTATTATTTTGGTGGATGAAATAGAGAAATAGCAGTGAGAGGATGAGCAACTCAGTAATTCCGGTGATATATGCAGCTGCCGTTGCTCCGTAAATAGGGATAAACTTGATGTTTAAGGTCAAATTTAAGACGAGTCCCAGTCCATAAATCCAGGTCAAGCTCCAGCGGGCTCCTCTAGCAATAACGGCCCACATCAGTAAACTACTGGCAAAAAATAATGGCAACCAAAGAGTGAGTATTCTAAAGAGCCGAATTGATTCAATAAAGTCGGACTTAATTAACTGAATTAAGGGTGCAGCAAACCAGAGAAGGATTGTAAGTAAAAAGGAGGTGGCAAGGAGAATGTATCCAGATTTAAAAACGACCCGGAAAAACTTTTGAGAGTTCTTGCTTTTAGCTAGTTTATAGCCTGCCAGAACTGGAAATACAGCATTCATGAAAAAGTGAGGGAGAGCTAAAGGTAGCTCAAAAAACTTATAAGCTAGTCCGTAGAGACCAACTTCAGTGGTACTACGAAGGTAAGTTAGAAGCAGAGTGTCTATTCGGAAGAAAGCGACATTAAATACTAGGGCGAGTCCTAATGGAAAAGTCTGTTTTAAGAGTGGGTATGTAGATTTAAGTTCAAGTTTAAGTTTAACCAGTTTAGGTTTAAGCTTAATAAAAAAGTAAAAAGCAAGTAGGCTATGAACAATTGATGCAATAAGATAAGCTCCAGTTAAAAGAAGTAAGGATTTGGTATTTGATAGAACTAGTAATAAAACGATTAGTAAGGAAACAATTCCGCCAGCAGCCGTTGCGATGGTGGCGCGATCATAGCGCAATTTGTACTGAAAATAAGCATTGCAAGACTTGATAATGGCTGCAAAAAGAATCGTGGGTGAGAATAAAATAATACTGAGTTTAACTGTTGTAGAAAAACCACTACTACCAGCAGTCTCTGCCTGCGGAAGTATGAGCACTAACAGAGCCACGACTGTCATAAAGATTACGCCTAATATGATTCGTGTAGTGAACAACTGTCCCAGAATGTTAGACTGTTTAGCTTGTCCTAGTTTTTTGACAACAACAGCATTTAAGCCGAAATCTACTGCTAGGTCAAATATCAGCACATACGACAAAATCTTAATTAAATTTCCATAAACATCTACTCCAAATGTTCTAGCAATCAGAATTGTGACAATGAATGCTGAGATAGAAGTTATGCTTCTACCAACAAACTGAACAAGAGTATTTTTGGCAACGACGTTTCTTAAAGACACGACTCTATTCTAACACTGGGACTGTCATAACGTAAACAGTATGCTAGCTATAATATAAGCAATCAAATAACAACCATAGATTGAAATCCATAGCACTTGACTAGTGTAGAGGTTTATACTATGCTTGTTGTACGGCTTTTTATATTATTAAGGCTAATATCTATATAACTTAGATATTTATCTATCTAATACGTAATTATAGGTGTCAAGATGGCAAAAAAAATTGCAGTAGCTTTGCGAAAAGGAGGGAGTGGTAAAACAACCACAGCGGTGAATTTAGCCGAAGCGTTGCGTCAAAAAAAACAAAAAGTGCTCCTAGTAGATCTTGATCCACAGGCAAATGCCACAATTAGCGTCGGTCTAGATCCAACGAAATTAGATAAACATATCAATACTTTACTGACAGATATTCAAACAAAAGTTGAAGATGTGATAGCTAGTTCAGAATTTGGTCTGTCCATATTACCTGGGCATCCAGATTTAGCAGAGACAGAGGGGGGAATGAAAGCTACTCAAATTGGATTATTGAAGAGCTTACTTGAGCCCATTGAAGATGATTATGACTATATCATAATGGACACACCACCATCTGAGAGCTATTTAACGGTCAATGCGTTAATGTATGCTGATGAAGTTTTAATACCACTTCAAGCACATTATTTAGCTATGAAAGGCTTGGAAGATATGTTGAAAGAGATTATTAAAGTAAAACAAGGGCTCAATCCAAAATTAAGAATTGCTGGAATACTACCAACAATGGTTAGTAGAAGGACAAATATAGCCCAGACTGTACTAGATTCGGTTCGCAAAGCTTATGGAGAGTTCTTGTATCCATGGGAAATAAGCTTTAGCATTCGCCACACCGAGGCAAGTTTAGCAGGTTTGCCCATTGTACTGTATGAACCAGGTCATCAAGGAAGCGAAGTTTATCTGAAACTGGCAGAAAGTATGATAAAGGGGCATAAAAATTAGTTACAAAATATGTCATAATAAATATGATGGCACAAAAGAAAGATAAATTACAGGAATTACTAAACAAGAGATCACAAAATCCACTAGCTAGGGAGGCGGTACAGCCAGCTAACTTTTATGGGAGTGACAATAAGCATGTTCAGCAAGAAAATAGCGGTGATAAGGTGACTTTGATAAACGTTGCCCAGAAGATGCAGGAGGTAGCGCAAGAACAAACAAATCGCATTGCAGAAAGTTTAGCAAATAAAGAAGAACCAAGACCACTATCTGAAACAAGGGTAGACCAGCGACCTATTAATACAACCAACGAGCAGATGTTGAAGTTTGCTAGTTATATACCAGTGGAAACACACCGAGCCTTGAAGTTCTTAGCTATTCAAGAAGATAAAAAAATGTATGAAATTATTCGAGACGCAATTGAGTACTATATGCAGAAAAAATTGGGCGGTAAGTAGGGATCTGTGTTTAAAAGTTTAAGCCTTAAAAAACAAACCCTTTCAAGGGTGGGTAGTTTGGATCAATATCTCTTGCAAGCTTTAGATGTTCTTTTGCTTTGGTCTTTTCACCTAGTTGAGCATAGATTTGAGCTAATTTTAGATGAGCATCACGATAGCTAGATGTTTTAATCAACTGATCTTCCCAAAAAACTGCATTTGACTGTAAATTGGTTTTGTCTTTAACTAACATCGTGTAGTCATTCCGAGCGGAAATAGGGTCAAGTGTGGCCGCGGATTTAAATTGATCCTGAGCTAGAAGTGGCTGGTTATGTACAAAATAGTACTCACCAAGCTTAATATAATTAGATGCAGAAAATGAGTCAATAAGAATAGCGCGGCGTAGCATCGCTAGTTCTTCATTGTCTGGAAAGAGCTGGCGTTGAGCTCCCCATAGTGCGGTAATTATTAAGCTAAAACCGATCGCGTAGGCTGTAATTGAAGTCCAAAACCTCTTAGGTAATGCTATGCGGGAAAAAAGTAATTTAATGGTTAGTTTTTTCATTTAGGTAAACTATGAAACATAGGTAAACTATGAAACATCTGTTATACTTAAATATAACATATTGTACATTCCTGGAATGTCAACTTAGCACATTCCAGGAATGTACATAAGATATGAATAATCAGCTTACAAATACAGCAAGGAAGGTGGTTGAGCTGCTTAAACAGGAGTATCCAAATGCAGAGATAGCCCTTAATTATGGGAATACCTGGGAATTGTTGGTAGCAGTGATGTTATCTGCGCAAACTACCGATGTGCAGGTGAATAAGGTTACTACAACTTTATTCACAAAGTATGCTGCAGCAGATGAGAAGCAGGAAATTAAGAAATTTGCCCAAACACCACTTGAAGAACTAACAAATGACGTTAGCGGTGTGGGATTTTTTCGCAATAAGGCAAAAAATATTCAAAATTCAGCCAAACAGATTTTAGAGCAGCACGGTGGGGTAGTGCCAAATACAATGCAGGAATTAACCATATTGCCTGGTGTGGCAAGGAAAACAGCAAATATTGTTTTGGGGAATGCTTATGGGGTATATGAGGGAATTGCAGTAGATACCCATGTGCATAGAATTGTTCAGCGACTACGCTTAGTTGATCTAGATAGAATTGGTAAAGGTAAACAGCGCTATTTCAAAAGGGAAGAGGACCAGGTCCTCGACTTTAAAAAAGGCGCTAATACGGATAAAATTGAACAAGAACTAATGCAGGTAATTCCACAAGAAGATTGGTTTATGTTTACTTATCTTATTATTGAACATGGGAGAGCTGTTTGTATTGCCATAAAGCCAAAATGCGGAAAGTGTTTACTAGCTGATTTATGCCTGGCGAAAAGAAGTTAATTATTGCTTAATCCCCAGTTAGCAATCATGGATGAGTAATCGAGTGCATCAACTCTTCCAGAGCAGTTGAAATCTGAGACAAGAGAGCTAGAATTTAAAACAAGTCTAAATTGTGCAAAATCTAGAGTGGTTATTTTTTGATCATTATATGTGTTTTGATCATATCCTTCTGAGTTTCCTGCAAGTATATTTTCTGATGAAAGATCGATCAATCCGTTGGTGTTTGCTGAAGATATTGATATATTTTGGATGCGTGGTAGGTGCCCCTGTGGCATTATTGCCGTAATATGGGTTGCACCTGTAGGAATATTTATGCGTGAGGTGGTAAAATCTACCCCTAGTAGAACTTCAATAGGGCTTCCAGTATTGAACCAGATCTTAACTTTTCGATTTGGATTATTATTTGTTTGACAAGCGTTCAGATTTAGTTTGAGTGAGATTTGACTAGTGCCTGCTCCAGATGTGGGAGTAGGGGTTGGAGCATTGGTTGCTGTTGGAATAGGGGTTTGTGTTGGGACAGGGGTATTGTTAGGAGTCGGTGTAGCTGTTGCGTTGGGAACTAGGGTTGGAGTAGGGGTTGGAGTAATAATTGGCTCCAGTCTATATGTCAGGGTCTGGGATATCTGTGTCAGTATTCCTACTTGTCCTTCTACGCCATATTCAGATATCACAGAACCACCTGTTGTATTTGGATTGCATTTTGTCGGATCAACGTTGTCAATAGGTGTACAGACGTATGTTAATGTTAGGTCATTTTTCACAGTTATATTGGTTTTATCAAAGACTAATTCAGCTATTAATGCTGCTGAATTATTTACGGGTGTTGGGTCTAATGTATTAGCACCAGATGCTTCAGCGGATGAGGTTGGACTTGGGACACCAGATGGAATATTTATAGTGGCGTTAATAGTTACCATGTTTTCAGTTTCTGATACGGTGGTGGCTCCGAAATCGGTCTTATTGCTATTTCCAACTTTTGTGAGACCAATAAAACTTACTCCGGAGGGTGTAAACATATTTACTACAACCGTAGCGGCATCAACGTTTTTGCTGTTAGTGTTGAGTAATAAAGGAACAACAACTGTATTATTTGTTGAGCTAGGCGTGCCAAAATATAATCTTGCTCCTTGGGTTGGGTCGAAAGTTGGATCTGGTTGATTTAGATTAAGAGGTGTTCCTTCAGATAACACGGTGTTTCCAGAAGGGTCAGCGCCTCCTGTTTGGGCAACTCCAGTTAGAAAAGTTAGTTGAGTAGGTGTAGTTGAAGCAAGGGTAATTGTAAATGATCCCAGTAGTGTGCTGGTTGATATTGTACTGAAATCGGGATCAGATCGATAACCAACAATTTTAATATATTCACTTGAAGGAATATCCTGTATGGACACAGTCCAGCCTTCTAAACTTGGGTTTAGTGTCTTACTTAGATAGCTAACTATTGCTGGATCATACTTAATATATGCGCCGAAGGAAATAAGTTCGACTCCAGTTGCTGGATTAGCGAACACGCTAATTGTTGTTTCGTTGTTTACTGGTGTGGTCGCGGTCATGTTAAAAGTAAGCTGCGTGTCTGCGCGTGGTCTTAACTGGGTTCTTTTAAGTGATACAGCAGTAGTAATTCCAAGTAGTACGATAAGCGATACTGAGAGAAACAGTAGAAACTGCTGTCTGCGCGAAAGCTGTCTTATTTGATTAATAAGTTTCATATGTTTCATGGTTTACCCATTTAACAGTTCTTATTACTAATTTCTAGTGAAACCCTACCTAAGTCTGTAAAGTCAATATCTCCATTATAGTCGAAGTCTGTCCTGCAGAATACTGCACTGCAATTTTGACTAATATCTTGAGAGACTATGCCCAAGTCTACAAAATCAATATCATTATTTCTATTAAAATCAGCAGAACATGTTGTTTTGTCTGTTGTTGTGATAGAGGCTGGGGCTGGGGCGGTGCTGGAGAGGGTTTGAACGCTGTTTGTAGACCCATTTAGATCTACATGAGAGTAGGCGTTGGAACGATTATCTGTAATATCTATTAAAATGTTTCCTGTGGGACCAATGTTTTCAGCCATAAATATAACTGTAGCAAGTGTAAAATTACCTGAAACCATAGGATTTGAATAACTTGAGTCTACCGTTTGAAAATCTGCTCCAGCTAAATTAATGGCAGAAATGGCTACAATTCCAGTGCCATTGTCTATGGCGCACTTTAATCTTTCAGTTTGATCTCCAGGCGAGGCTTTGCATGGTGATCCAGCTTGATCAACTATGCTGCTAATCCCAAAGTATCCGTTTGTGAACTCCGCCTTGTCTCCAGGCAATACTTTCATGGCCTGGATTTTTGTACTGTCATATTTAAGTGTGAAATCTATTCCAGCTACCGGATTACTTGTGGGAACGTCTACAGTTACGGTTACAGCAAATAATTGACCAGTCTCTGTTTCATTAGTTTGGGTATAGCTATCTAGAGCAAGAGAAAGGGTAGTGTCTGCGGTTTGTCCTAAAACACTTTTTGGAGGAGACAGAAAAATAACTAATAAAGAAACTATTAGAACTAATTTAATAATTCTCATATCTTTATCCAAAGATATAATACATTAACAAGATCGGTTATTTCAATAATACCATTACCATTAAGATCACCTGAGCTAGAGTTTAACCAAGCTTGATAGTCTTGTATATTTACTGATCCTGAGCAGTCTAAATCTGCTCCACAGCTGGGTTGTGTAGTAGGAGTAAGGCTAAGATTTGTGGTGTTTAATGCTGCTGCTGGGTTTATAAGTCCGTATCCAAAGATATCATCTTTTCCAGGATCTCCAAGATCGGTGGCTGTTTGCCGTAGAATTGTTTTAATCTCTATCGCGGTAAGATTTGGATTTGCAGCTATCATTAGAGCAATTAATCCGGATACCTGAGGAGTTGCCTGACTTGTTCCCGCGTAGAGGTACTCTCCAATATAAACTACACTTGCATTCCAATCTATTTTATAGTAGCTGGAATAAATCCATTGTAAGGGATTTGGATATGATCCGTCTATTGAGTCTTCACCATATGTAACTAACTCAAGGTGGTTACCAGTGTTAGAATATGACGCGTGTTGGTTTGACTTATTAACGGAGCCAACAGCAACAACTTCATTATACGCGGCTGGATAAGCAGTGGGATTTCCGTTCTGATAATCAAGACTCATATTAATAATATCAGTTCCTTGTGATACTGCATAATTAAATCCTGTAATTATTGCGGATAATTCTCCTTGTCCATCTTTATCCAAGACTTTTATAGGAATTATTTTGCTTTCCCACCCTGAACTTGCAACCCCATCGTTATTATTTGTAATTGCCGCTGCAAGAGACCTGCTACGTGAGTTCCGTGTCCATTATCGTCCGCAGGATAATTAGTGTTATTAATAAAGTCCTTACCCTGTAGCATCTGTATCCCAAAATCGGTGTGTTTTAGCTCTGATAGAGCTGGATGATGCCCATCGGCAACGCCTGTATCTAATATCGCGATTCTTACGTTTGTTCCTATTGATTTGTCCCAGGCTTGCTCAAATGACTGTTGTCTTAGATACCATTGCGTTGCTAGACTTGGGTCATCATGGTTGTTATAGGCAGGGTCATTTGGAATGCGTGTTGCGTAAAAATAGTAATTTGGTTCGACAATTTCTACATTTGATAGACGTTGATAGCTTTTAACAAGCTGTTCGGTTGAAGTAGAACTTGATTTTATTTGTGATAAGCCTGTTTGGCTTAAGTCTTTGCGTTCAACTATTCCTAAGCTATTCTCAAGATTAATTTGAGTGTTATAAATATTTTCAGCGGTTGAAGAAAAGCTGCTGCCTGTAATTCTGTCAATGCTCCTGGAGAAAAGAGAGGTTTATTTGTGAGTGTCTGTGGAGCAGTTTTAGGGATTGATTCTGGGTTTGCTGTTTCAATAGCTAATGCGGGTGATGGTTGTAGTGCGGTAATAAGCGTAATAACCACAAAAACGATCACTATTTTTAATAGTCTCATATGTTTATGATAGTCTATCTCTGAGTTTATGTAAAGGGTAGTTAGACCTTGGGCCAGGGGGAGATGATGAGAGGTTTTTCTTTGGGGAAGAGGTTTTGCCAGACTGCTTCGGTGACAAAAGGCATGAAAGGATGGAGCATTTTTAAGCAATTAGCATATACATGTATTAATGTAGCTAAAGCTGCTTTATCTTTATCTCGTAGACGGTCTTTAATTGACTCCATATAGTCACTTGCTAGTTTATTCCAGGTAAAGTCGTATAGATCTAGTGAGCTTTCTGAGAAATGGAATGAATCAAGATTTTTGGTGACAGATTTTATTAGTTTATCTAAACTTTTAAGTATTTTTTTGTCTTCGGGTTTAAGATTATTCATGTTAAGGCTAAGCCTTCCACTGCGTGAAGGGCTTAGCCTTAAAAGATCGGACCTTTGGGAGCCGGAATTTGGAGTTTGCAGTTTTATAAATCTTCCTATGTTCCAGATTTTGTTGGCAAAATTTCGATAGCCTCGAACCTTGTTATCTGAAATAGCAATAGGATTGCCAGGAGCAGAGCCAGCAACAAGAGCAATACGCAAAGCATCGGCTCCATAACTATTAATTAGATCTATGGGGTTTACGACGTTGCCTTTACTTTTGCTCATCTTTTGACCCTTTTCATCGGTAACCATTGAGTGTAAATAAACATGTTTAAAAGGTACTTTTTTTGTTAAATAAAGGCCGAACATGATCATGCGAGCTACCCAGAAAAAGATGATATCCCACATGGTATCCATGACTGTGGTTGGATAGAATTTCTTGAAATCTTCTCCATCGGGGTATTTTAAGGTAGTCAGTGGCCATTGACCTGAAGAGAACCAGGTATCAAAAACGTCGGTGTCTTGAATATGGTTTTTGCTTGGTTTAGTAGTGCTGATCTCATACTTACTATCTATTGGTGCGGATAATTGTTGTAAGCCCTTTTCAATTTCGGCAAGTTTGTAGTCTTTTAGTAGGTCTTTAACAGTTCCGGTGATTGTCTTTTTTTTACTATTGATAAATGTTATAGCAATGTCTGGGTTCTTTGTTATGTCATACCAGGCGGGGATACGGATTCCAAAGGCAATTTGGCGACTAATTACCCAGGGGCGGATATTTTCCATCCATTGGTAATACATTTTTTCAAAGCGGGCTGGGATAAACTCAACTTTTTTATCTTTGGCTGCTTTAATGGCGGGTTTGGCTAATTTTTTAGCGTCCACAAACCAGTTTGGCATCACCATTGGCTCTATGGGGCGGTCTCCCTTGTATGAAACGGCTACGCGGTGAGCATAGCTTTCGTCAATTTTGCTTATCAAGCCTTTTTCTTTTAGGTCTTTAACTATTTGTTGGCGTGCGGCTGCTACTTTCATGCCTACATAGGGGCCTGCGAGCTTGGTTAGTTTGCCGTCAAAGCCAATAACCTGCTTTATTTCAAGATTATGGCGCTTACCCATTTCAAAGTCATTAGGATCATGGGCTGGGGTTACTTTAACTACTCCAGTACCAAATTTGGGGTCAACAGTTTTATCAGCAATAACATTGAGTTTGAATTTACCAAGAAGCCCTTCTACATCAATTTCTTTACCAATATACTTCTTGTAGCGTTTATCATCTGGATGAACAGCCACCGCAGTATCCCCAAACTTAGTTTCGGGACGAACAGTTGCGAGTGTAAATGGTCCATACTTAAGATAGTAAAGTGGATCAGATTTATCGATGTATTTTATTTCTAGATCGGAAAAAGTTGTGCCGTAGTATGGGCAGTAATTAACCATAAAGTTATCACGATAAACGAGTTTGTCTTTATGCATCTTGACGAAGGTTTTAAGAACACTGTCTACGACGCGATCATCAAGCATAAAGGTTTCACGAGTCCAGTCTAGTGAAAAACCCATGCGTCTTAACTGATTCTGGATGCGTCCTGAATTTTCTACAACGAAACTATAAATGTCTTTGTACAGTGTTTCACGGTCAAAGTCGAAGCGGGATTTTTTTTCTTTAGCGAGCTTTTTTTCATAGACAAACTGGGTTTCAAAGCCAGCGTGATCGGTGCCTGGTATCCAAACAGTTGGTCTACCTTTCATTCTATTATATCGAATTAGGATGTCTTCTATAACGAACATTGCATGACCAGCGTGAAGATCAGCATTTGCATTGGGTGGGGGAAGAAGAATGGAAAAAGGTTCTTTATTGGGGTCGCCATGTGGTTGAAAGTGCCCTCCTTTTTCCCAGGAGTTATAGATCTTTTCTTCTAGCTTTTTGTGATCATATTTTGAATCCATGATTAAGCTTCATTATACTCCTGCTATCAGGAGTGTATAAGTATTTGGCTGTTTTGGTGCGCCATCTGGGACGATGTTCGAACCTATCTGACCTCAACGATTGATCCAAAAGAGAAGTCTGCTCTTGTTGTTGCCATCTCTCATTTTCACAATAAAATCCCATGAATAAAAACGCAGGGATAAACACACTCCATCATTTCACTTTTTTCCCAACCCACATAACAATTGTTATTATTACCATAATAACAATTGCGTATATAGCAGTATTTATTAGATACCCTACTAAATATCCTAAACTGCTGATTTTTAGGATTTGTGGAATATTTAAGATAAAGGCAATTCCTAATGAAATTAAAAAAAGCTTCCTATCTGATTTAGATGTTGGTAATATTTTCATTTACTATCACATCCTTCCTCTATTAAATTATTACTGTTTCAAACCTTCTTGGTGCGCCTGAGAGGATTCGAACCTCCGACCTCATCCTCCGCAAGGACGCGCTCTAATCCACTGAGCTACAGGCGCAAACAGAAACATGGGTAAACCACGAAACGCATCTGTATTTTACCACTAGGAAGCTTAGGAAGACCTAGGAGGCTTAAGAAGACTTTTCAAGCTGGATTTTCTGCTCGAGCCAATCTCCAGCTCTCTCAGCCCAGGTTTTTTGTGGTTCTTCGTGGTAAATGAGCTTATCGTCAAGAAATTTAAGCACTTTATTTTTTAGCTCGATATCTTTTATAAGAAGAATTACTCTACCGGGAGACTGGAGTGGCATGGCAATATGGAATACGTAGAAGCTATGTTTTTGTTCAATCCAAAAATCTGTTAATTGACTCCAAACATAGTAACGACTACCTATTTTAATACCTTTCTTTGCTATTTGGTACTTAATCTTCTCTGGTTTAACAGTGGCTAATACATAGGAGAAAAAGGCGAAAGTGAAGACAAGCAATATAAGCAACCATTCATGCAGAATAAATAAGATTACGGATAATAGGACAACTATTGCAAGAATAGTTGAGAAATATTCCTTGCCTCTTTTTTTAAATAGCCTGGAGGGCGCAGCCCATTCCTGAATAACGCTATTTGTTTCATGATCGGTCATATGTTTTATAGTTTACCTACTATATAAATATAACAGATGAAACAGTTGAAAGTCCATAGCTTAGATAGTAGGACCAGAGGAAGCTATGTGTGTAGGAATATCGTGAAAGCGTTTGAAGTTTTGAGTAAATAGCCGTGCTAATTCTTTTGCTTTTATTTTGTATTGCTCGGAATCGCTCCAGGTTTGAATAGGATCGAGTAATTCAGACGGAACGTTTTTGATATATACAGGAACTGATGCCATATGGGCCGCCACTCCATCCCGTATTTATAAGGAAGATTTTGGAATTATATTCATTTAAGTATTTTTGAAAAAGTTGAGCATATCTAATCGGGACAAGTGGTATGAATGGTTCACCAAAAAGAGTTGAGAAGGTTGTCTGGGGTTCTGTGACGCCACGCTCAGTTCCGGCTAGCTTATACTAGTGTAAGCCAGACAAGAAATGATAAGCGGCGCTATTTTTGTTGAGTTTGGAAATTGGAGGAAGCACGCCAAAGGCATCTGCGGTCAAAAAAACTATGGTTTTAGGATGAGGTCCAGTACCTGATTTAACATGATTTGGTATATGATCCCTATAGGATATGAAACTCTGCTGTTTTCTACTAATGTGTCGTTATTAAAGTCATATTCAAGAGTTTTTGGGTCAAGTATTACGTTTTCACAAATAGCTCCGTGGCGAATTGCATTGTATATGTGGGGCTCGTTTTCTTTACTCAAATTAGGGTCTTGCCCAGTTAACCACTAATTAACAAACGAATTAGTAGGATATACTGGGAAGAAATGAAGTCTCGTTTGGTGACCGAAATTCATTTTGTTTTGGAGCAGAATATCTAGTGGATGTGGAGATTTGGGTGAGGAGGTTGATGGGAATTTGATTTTAGATCAAGAGGATTTGTACTAATCAGAAGGCTGAAATCCGCTAATTTGTGTAAATTGACGGAATTGATTCCGCTAATTTGCAAAAAACGCTAAAGAGTAGTAAAATATAATCATGATAAAAAGAATTGTAGATATCTCTAAGAATTTAAAAAAGGGGAAAGTTTTAATAGTGTATGGTCCAAGACAGGTTGGTAAAACTACTCTCATTCAAGAGTATTTATCAAAAACTTCTTTTAAATATAAATATTCCATAGGCGATGATTTGCAGTTAGCTCGTGACTTGTCTAAATGCACTATCACCTCCACTATAAATTACGTTGGAAATTATGATCTTTTGGTGATTGACGAGGCACAAAAGATTCCTAATATTGAGCTCGCTTTAAAGCTTATGGTTGACACATTCCCAGAAAAGTATTTTATAGCAACTGGCTCTTCGTCTTTTGATCTTGCCTCACAGACCGCAGAGTCTTTGACTGGTAGAAAGAATGTTATTGATCTTTATCCCATTTCACAATTTGAATTATCAAAAGACATTTCACGCGATGAGTTAATACATCAGATTGAATCATTTTTAATTTACGGTTCATATCCAGATGTTTTAAATCAAACTACCTATTTAGAAAAGGAAAAAGTAATAAAACAGCTTACAAATTCTTATCTATTAAAAGATATTTTAGAATATTGTGGAATAAAGAATTCAAACAAAATAGTCAGTATTTTAAAATTATTAGCTTTTCAAGTAGGTTCCGAGGTTTCTACTGTAGAAATTGCCAATAGTGTTGCTATTGATTCTAAAACAGTAGCTAATTATCTCGATTTATTTGAGAAATCATTTGTAATTTTTTCATTAGGAGGGTTTTCAAGAAACCTAAGAAAAGAAGTTACTAAAATGTCAAAATATTATTTTTATGATACAGGTATTAGAAATGCTTTGATTTCAAACTTTAATAAACTTGAAGATAGAAATGATATTGGACAACTTTGGGAAAATTTTCTCATGATAGAAAGACGTAAAATAAATAGTTATACAAATTTTAATACAAATTATTATTTTTGGAGGACTTATGATCAAAAAAAGGTCGATCTTATAGAAGAGAATAGTGGCAAGCTAAATGGGTTTGAATTTAAATGGCAAGAAAAACAATCAAAACCACCAAAATTATGGCTGGAAACTTACAACAATGCTTCTTTTAAAGAAATAAATAAGGAAAATTATTTAGATTTTATTACTTAAAGATTTATATCTCTTTCAACTTCATGTCCTATACAGTCTATTAGATTGGTGACCCTAATGCATTTTGTTTCGAACCAGAAATTAATTTAGATTTTTGGTTTTGGATTGCGAGGTTGATGGATGGATATTTGAATTCAAATTCTGAGAAGGAACGATTTTGTTAATTAAACTTTAAACTTATTTTCTATTATTTTGATACAATAAGGTCAATTATGAAAAACCAAACTTCAGATATCACAGAAACAGATATCCAAAAAGCAATCAAATACCTTGAAACAAACAAAGGTAAAGGAGAAGCAACTCGAGAGAACGCAATTAAGTTCTTGCAGGGAATGCAGATAACTGCTCATATGATTACGCATGATCAGGTTGATCAAGAACTTGTTAAAGAAGATAGTAGCTACAAAAGTTACCTCATGGGTGCAACTCAAATAACCGATGCAGAACTTATCGCTCTTGATATTTCAATCGAAAAAGTTGAGAGCTCTGAAAGTAGAAAGCTACTTGTTCCAGCAAGCTCGCTTGAAAGTTACAAGACAATCATTAGAGAAAAATTAGATAACGGATTCTGGAACGACATTGTGGGCGAAGATCATATTTACTTTATCTTCAAAATGACTGATGGGGAAATTAAAGAATATGAGTACAAGGAAGAAAACAGATTGGAAATCGCACAACTCTGTTCTCAACTCAATGGTGATCCACTTGAAAAAACAACTCAGTTGCTAGAATATCTGGCTGAAAATGCGTTTTATACAGATGTAGTGGTAAATTTTAAGAAAACACATTCACTATGAAAACAATTGGAATAATTGGTGGCTTAGGTCCTGAAACTACGGGGGAATTTTACTTAGGGTCTTGCCCAGTTAACCACTAATTAACAAACGAATTAGTAGGATATACTGGGAAGAAATGAGGATTCATAATCGTCGACGAATTTCTCGGCAAAAATACACCATTCTTTTTAGTAGTTTCGTGGCAGATATTAGTGCGCTGACCGCTTCCGAAATTGCTGGTGTTAATCGCAAAACAGCAGATAGATATTTCAATCTTTTCCGGCAAGCAATTTTCGAACAGGCTCTACAAGAGAGACGAAATTGTAATCTCAAGAATGGCCTTGAGCTTGATGAAAGTTATTTCGGTCCCAGAAGGGTTCGTGGAAAGCGTGGTAGGGGTGCAGGAAGAAAAATCATTGTATTCCCACTGTCCAGAGGAAAGCAGTGATGCCAATTATTCGCAGAGTAGTGGCTTCAGGTAGCGATATTTATTCAGATGGATGGAGAAGTTACGACGCTTTAGCTGTATACGGGTACAATCACAAAAAAGTTAAACATGATGAAAATGAGTTTGCCAGACCTGATGGTACACATATTAATGGAGTTGAGTCGTATTGGTCTTGGATGAAAAGGCGGCTAAACAAATTCAACGGCATCCCAAGAAGCCAGTTTGCAGCACATATGCTAGAATCAGAATGGAGATTCAATCACCGAGTTACACTCGCTGATGACTTGAAAAAGTTGCTCCGTTTACAAAGTCAACTGGGCAAGACCCGGACTTATTCGTTAAGTCCAAAAGATATCGTAGCTTTTGCAGTAGTTTAACCTTTCTTTTTGTCTAATTTATCTAATCCTAGAGCTTTAACTCCATAGTAAACTACCAATGCAATTACCAAAAAGTCGATTACAACTGAAATAAAACTACCAAGCATTATTTCAATTGAACCTGCTTTGATTGACATTGTAGCAAGTCCACCTGTTGATCCTAACACTATTCCCAGAATTGGATTAATAATATCTTTAACTAAAGAAGCCACAACTTTGGATACAGCTCCTCCAAGGATAAAACCAACAGCTAAGCCAACTACTCCTTGCTCGCGAATAAAATCAATAAATCCTTTCATACATATCACCTCCTATGTTAGGGGGAAAATTATACTATGAATTAAATTTTGGTTAATTACTTTTTTTCGAGATAATACATTTTGTAGCCACCGAATAATCGAAGAATATGTTTGTTATCAAATACTCTTAACGGGTAGGTGATTGTTCCAATTATCTTCCATTTTAATTTAGGTCTTTTCGGGACATATGCAGTGCTAGATCGAACTATCTTCCACCCAGCTCTGCTTATTAGTTTGTCCAAGCTACCTTCACCATAATGGTGTAGATGTCCAAATTTATTCTCGGTAAATTTCCAACCATCAAATATTTTAGCTTTCTTGAGAAATTTATAGAACAATGAGTCTTCGATAGGTGCTTTAACTACAACCCTATTTCCTAGATCTCCTAGTTTTTGTAAAAATTTGTAATCATTTTTAATATGTTCGACGATGTCTATACAGATAATAAGGTCAAATATACTTTTTGGTCTATAGCTGAAAATATCTGTGACCTTCCAGGTAACTTCATGTTTGGTGTCTAGCTCTCTAGCTTTTTCGATTATAGTTTTAGATATGTCTATTCCTACAATTTTTTCGATGGACAGTTTTGAGCCTAAGATTAAGGATATTTTTCCGGCGCCACAAGCAACGTCTAGTAATGAATTAACAGTAATATTGGAGGGAAGGATATGTAATATTTCAGCCGCTTTAAACTCTGAATCTTCTATATGAAGGCCAGGGTTTTTTCTTATATATTCTTTTGTATAGTCCATAAGCGTAGGTCGCTGTCGCTAAAGCTTTGGCGGTGTTTTTTGATTGATGTTCGAACTTTTTTTGACGAAAATCCTGAAAACTAATTTGGACTCGGCTTTCGTCCCGCCCGCAGGAGGGGTCTGGGGAGGAATGCGGGCGGGTTTTTGAACCTTTCCTTTTTCGCTTCCGAATTTCGTGCCAGTTGAAAACTGGCGCGCCACCTTTTATTTTCCGGCTTTTTTTGCCGCCTCTTCAATCCAATTTCCCATGTTTGTATATCCGTCATTATTTACCCAATCATATGTCGGATAAATACTTGAAAGCAATACCTTTTGCCCGTTCCTTGTTATCGACCAATCTTCAAATGGATTTTTTCCTTTGCTACTCGTAAGACCCTTGCTATTTTTTTGGTTGTGAACATAAATGCCCAAAAGACCATTTCCTTTTTTATGACTACTCGTTATTTCGTAGTTTATCCATTTTCTACCAGCAGTGGTTGACCCAATTAAAACAACTGTTACTGATGTTCCGTCTAACTGGTTATCAATCCATTTTTCTATTTCGAAATCTTGTTTTTTCTTTACTTCTTCCCACTAGACAGAATCAAAAAACCCAGCTGATTTTCTGTCTTGCGTAACCCAACTATTTCTTATTTGGGAAGCTCTCCAACAGTCGGGAGCATAATGAAAACTAAAAAATGTTTTTCTTGCCATAATTTTATTTTAACTGATATATGATAAAAAATGCTATGCCAACCAAAGGCAGATAGAAAACTAAAAGAGTTGTAGAAAACATCGCAAAGATAAGAGTATTATTCTTGAGTTTTTGATACTCACTTATATCCATAGAAAAATCAACCTCCTCCTCTTTTAGTTTTCTAACATGATTATACAAATCTCTGTATGAACGCTCTTGGGATAGAAAATATCCGTCTAAAATCCAAAAAATAAGGACGATAATAATCAAAAAATAGAAAACACAGTCAGGACTATTATTTTTTGAAAACAACGCAAGTAGCGCCCCAATCATGGTGATTGTCCAACCTTTTAGAAAAAATAAATTGCCAGCCATTCGACCGATAATTGTTTGTATAAATTCAAGATGTTTTCGTTTATTTTTCATAATTTTTTACTCTATCATTTGCTAAATTAACATATTTTTTCTCTTTTTCAATTCCAATCCAGTTCCTACCAAGCGCTTTTGCTACCACTGCTGTTGTTCCACTTCCTAGAAATGGATCAAGAATTAAATCACCTTTGTTGCTCGCTGTTAGCAAGATTTGCTGGATAAGTTTCAACGGTTTTTGTGTTGGATGTGCCTTTATACCATTTACATCTTTTAATCTTTCTTGCCTTCTGCACAGACCAAAAATCCAATCTGTATCCTTCATTTGTTTTCCACCATTCATTTTTTTCAAAAATTCATAATTAAAAGTATATCCTTTAGAATTTTTATCTTTGACAGACCAAATTATTGTTTCGTGATTATTTGTAAATCTTCGTCCGTTAAGGTTTGGCAGTGCGTCAGTTTTTACCCAAATAATATCATTTAAGAACCAAAAGCCAAGATCTTGCATAATTTTGCCAACTCGAAAAATATTATGGTACATACCAATAACCCAAAAAGTTCCAGTTGGCTTTAATATTCTTTGACATTCCTTAATCCAACTTTTGGTAAAATTATCATAATCTTCATAACTTTCAAATTGATCCCATTCATCATCAACGGGTATAATTTCTGAACCATCAGCCCTTTTTAGTCTTTTCCCTTTTGGTAACTGTAAATAATAGGGTGGGTCTGCAAAAATTAAATCAACAGAATTATCGGAGATTTTTTTCATTTCTTCGATACAATCGCCGTGTATAATTGTGTTGGTAAATTCTTGCATATTAAATCAGAAATTATAAACAACGAGATGTTCAACATCTCTGTCGTTTCTACCTTTAACATTATAAAGATAAGTTTTCTCAAACTTATCAATCTTTATCCCTTTTTTATTCTTATACAAGTCCAAAATAAAGGGGGTATTTTTAATTATAAGAATAAATTTAGCCTGCATGTCATAAAGGCACTTCGCTAATCTTTCTTGGTCTTTTTTATCAAAAGTTTTTTTTTCATAATCGCTGAAATCAGTATCATACGGCGGATCTAAGAAAATAAAATCATTTTTGTTCAAATCTTTTCGGGTTAGAATTTCTTCAAAATCAGTATTCAAAATTTCAGCATTTTCAAATACTTTTTCCACCTCATCACTAAATATGTAATCTACCTTGCTTCTAAGGTCTTTATTGTTGTATGCAATTCCTCCGTAAGGAATGTTAAAATCACCTTTAGCGTTAAATCTAAACATCGAAGCATAACAAAATTCTCTAATAAAATAGTAGTTAGAAATTTTTTTGGCTAAAGAAGTTTTATACTTCGAACCATTTTTATTCATCACATCTCGAAAGTGCATATAAAATCCACTTCTAAAAGCAGTTTCAATATTTTTATGCAAATCTCCGTCAGGTAATGTCCCTCGCTCTTTTTCAATCTTTTTTGTTCTGCTTATTTTAGAAATTAGATTCTTTATTATTTCTTGAAGTAGATTATTTGGATCAAGGGCAAATTTTTCTAAAAATAAACCGTTAAACTGATCTTCTTTGGATTTTAATTTTTCGGTTATAATTTCTTTTGCCTCTTTTTCGGTTTTTTTATCGTTCTTATAATCATCATAAAGTTTAACGATCTCATTTTCGAATATATTTATGTACTTTGGAATTTTTTCCCAGTTATCAACATAATCGTACAAACAACTCTTAAACTCAGCCTTGTTTTTTTCGCCTTTAATAAAACGGTAAAATTTAATTAACTCTTCACAGATGTCATTTATTATTGCTTTTTGAGGTTGAAGTTTAAAAAATATTGCGCCACCACCAAAAAATGGCTCGATATAACGCGTGTGTTTAGGTATGAGATTTTTTATTTGCTCATACTCTTTAGATTTTCCGCCTGGCCATTTAATAAGTGGTTGCATAATTATCCTAAATAAGTTTTTTTAATCGAATCCAGTGAACTTTTAATAAGTCCCGCTTTTTCTTTATAAGCTTCAAGAACAATATTGTATCCATCATCTGACTTACAGACAAAATCCCAAAAATCTTTCCCAATTAAAAGCTCATCATCAGAAAAATATTGCCGAACCCTTTCTTGTTTCCATGGTTTGCCTTCACCAAATCGATTATATGCTGTTGCAAAAAATACCTTGATATTCGTTTCTTTCGGTAAAGTGTTTGATAAAATTGCAAATTGCTCTAACAACGCCTCTTTTTCTGATCGAGCTTTTTTATTATCCAAATCGCCACCAATCTTCAATTCAATTAAATAATTATCACTTGTATCTTTATCAATTAAGTAATAATCACTATCATGTCTTTTTGTAACAAGTGATTGTTCCGCTGGCTTGACTCGCAAAAACTGATAATCTTCCGCGGAAGGTGGCGTTATTTCTCGTCGTTTGTATTTTTCTAATAATTCAGCCATATCCTGAGTTTGTTTTAGACTTAATGGTCCTTCAACATTTTGTCTAACTCCATAAGATAATTTGGCGATGTTTATGGCCATTTTTTCCAGCATATTCCCTAAAGAGCTATCAAGAGAACGCACTAGTGCTGTGTAGTATTGAATTTCTGGCCCAAGAACAGCAATGAAAACATTGTGAATTTTCATATTCAATGTACCCTCTGGGTCTTCTAATTCGCCCTCATGTCTTCCCTGAAATCCAACAGCAAACGATTCAACGGATGCATGAACGATTGATCTTATAGCTTCGTTTTTATCTAATGTGTTTTGTGTCATAAAATTATTCCTAAATTATTTTATTAAATCATCAACACCAACTTCAAGCGCCTTGGCGATCTTAGTTAGTGTTTCAATGGTCGGGTTTGTATTTACTCCGTTTTCAACCTTAACAATGGTGTTAAGTGATAAATCGGCAAGGCGAGCAATCTTTTCGAGAGATAGCCCCTTTTTAGCCCGCAGTTTCTTTAAGTTTTCAGCAATTTTATTATTTGACATATCTTTTCTAATTGTATAACTATATAGTATATAGAATATAATATAAAGGTTTCTTTCTTGATACTATAATGATAACTAATTTAAACAATTTTGTAAACGAATCTTTGGGGAGTTCCTTAGCGTTGCCCGCGAATGGGCTGGCTTCCTTATTGAGGGTTTTGCTCAAAAAATGTTCGAACTTCGTTCAGAAAACACTGCTAAAGCTTTGGCGGAGAGGACAGGATTCGAACCTGCAATCCGCCATAGGCGGAGCCGGTTTTCGAAACCGGTGCATTACCATTCTGCCACCTCTCCATCAAGTGCCAGAGAGAGGATTTGAACCTCCACGAGATTGCTCTCACTACGCCCTGAACGTAGCGCGTCTACCGTTTCGCCACTCTGGCCTAGATATTCATTTTACCACCAGTCTTGCTATAATTAGCCCCAAATGCTTTTGTAGTTTAATGGATAGAACACGGCCCTCCGAAGGCTGAAATGTGGGTTCGATTCCCGCCGAAAGCACAATTAGGATAAATAGAAAGATCAAAGTAAAATAACAGATAGGGAGGGAGGAGTCGGATAGCGGTTTATTCCACAGACCTGGAAAGTCTGCGTCCTTTACTGGACTCGTGGGTTCGAATCCCACCTCCTCCGCCAGAAGTGATACTATCATCTTCAAACATACGAATAGACTGATACAATGGGCTAATTGTGGTGTTCGAATAGCCCGGATAGCTCCATAACATCCCAGATGGAAATATCGAACACAAAAGGACTCTGATCTGGCTAAGATTAGACATTTGATACGTTTTGCCTAAATTATTAAACTTCTCCTGCATAAAGTTAACAATTGATTCAAGATTATATTTTGCTAACGACTCGTCACTTTTTGCTATTTGTAAAGATAGTATCTGTTCCTCAATAAGTTTATTTTGCTCTTTAAATATTTCATCAGAATAGACACCAGTTAGATTTTTCTGAATCAATGATTGCCGAAGGGTTTGAAGTTTTTTTAGTTCACTATCAGCCTCTTCTTTTCGTTTCTGTAATTGTTTAATTCGCTGGTAATAAGTCCTTCTTAACAATGCAATAAACGCATCTAGATATTCTTTTGTAGGAGTAATAGTAGATAAAAGATAAATCATGGCGTTATTCATATCATCCATTGGAATCGACTTCATACCGCATCTTTTTCTACAAAAATAATACCCGTACTTTGAGCGTTTCCCCTTACTCCAAGCACCAGTTAAAGGTGTGCCACAGTTCTGACAGAGGACTATTCTTCGTAGTGGGAATTCAGTATTATCTCTATTTTTTCTTGCTAAACGGACGTTAATATACGATTAATGGTTTGTGGTAATAATGGTCGCTCTTTACTTCTAGAAGTTTGACATAAACCCCATTCGTTCATGATAGTTGCCATTTCTTAATAGGGTTTTTGTGCCGGTTGCCATGAGCTCCCATGCGGCTTTTATTTTATCCTTGATATGATCATTGTCAAGAAGTGTATTATCTACATCAATATAAAAAACAGTGCGGGGTTTTTCTTTTGTTGTTTGTCTTATTGCTGACATATTAATCACTTTACTCAAGATATAATTATATTCTTATTATATAAGATGGATATGAAACTGGATAATAATCCACAAAAAAATCAAAGAATACCGATTTTAGCATTCAGTTTACATTGACCAATCCTCGTTGGGAACACATTCCCATAATAGTAAAGGCAGGTAAACGGACAGGACAAGCGCGAAAGGACATTATTATTATTTTTAAACACCCAGGTCCATATGAACCCGAAAGAAGAAATAAAAATTCAATTCTGGTCGAAAAAACCTGGACTCACCATGGAAGTACAAAAGGCAGATTTCAACTTTGAGTATCAGGAAAAAAGTACCGCAACTCAGTATACCGATGAATATGAGAAGTTACTCTTTGATTGTTCAGTAACAATTGAACAAATGCGGGAAGTGGATAGACTCATGGTTGAGGAGGTTGGCGTATCGATTCTTATGATGATGGAAAATGCTTCAAGAAATATTGCACTATTGTCACGCCGAATGCTGGGAGGGAGTGTAAAAAATAAAAGGATAGTTATTCTTTGTGGAAAAGGAAATAATGGAGGAGATGGACTGGGGGCAGCCCGACATTTGATAAATCTTGGCGCTGATGTTGCATGTTTTCTATCAACAACTTCTTCGGAGCTACGGACAGATGCGCGAGTGCAATACACCGTGCTTAAAAACATCGAAGCGCCTATCTATGAGCCTTCCAATAGTGCTTTAGATTCTATGCTAACAAGAGCCGATCTTATTATCGATGCTCTTTTAGGATATAACATCCAGGAAAATCCAAAAGAACCTCTAGCATCACTTATTCGATCCGCCAATAATGCAGATAAACCAGTACTCGCAGTTGATATTCCCTCAGGGCTGAATGGCGATACCGGAGAAGCTTCTGATTCTACTATGCGGGCAACAACAACCCTCACTCTTGCTCTTCCAAAGGTCGGCTTACTGACAGACAAAGCAAGGGATTATGTAGGAGAATTATATGTAGCCGATCTATCTGTGCCCGAAGCAGTTTATGAGAAGCTTAACATTCATATCCAGAATATATTTGAACACGAAGAAATTATAAAAATATCTTAACTATGGAATTCATCAGTGAGACATTACAAGTCGCTGGAGAGATAATAATTGGCATCACTGCGATTATGGTTCATAGACGGGTATGGAAGGAGCATAAAATAAATAATCGCGTTTATAATGAAATGAAACGTGAACAATTTATTGGCATTGTAGGAATCGTGTTACTCATTATTGGTTACCTTATAAAAATATTAGGGAAATAAAACGGATAGCGTTTTTTGGTTGCTCATGTGGTAAAAAGGGCGATCCACATTTTGATGGCGCCTATGACACTGCGATGGAAATTGTGCAGTCGGGAAGATGAATAGTTAATGGTGGTGAGCCGGGAGTGATGCTTGCTGCAACTCTTGGAGCAAAAAAGGCGAATGGTAAAACAACTGTTGTATGTTATAAACCTGAGCTTGCGACTCTTTTTGAGGGAGGGAAAAAGTGAAGTAGCAACAAACTTTGCAGATAAGTCTTACGAGGAAGCCAATTATATAATGAGGACGAAAAAATTACTTGAGCTGGCAGACACATATATCATATTCAACGATGGAACAGGGACAGTATCAGAATTTGCTATAGCATGGAGACTTGCCCGGCTTTAAGATAGATTTGTTCATCTCCGCCAGTGGTCTTAATAATTACCTTAGAATCCGCATTTGGTATATTCTTAACGTAATAATTTATTGTCGTCGTACATAATTTATTTAATTGCAAAAAATGACCTTTTGTTTAATTCGTCAAGCAACGATTTTTTATTCTCAAATCGTCGGCACTCCATCTTGTAGCAATCCTGATACTCCTGCCCTTTAAGTTGAATGCTGTTAACGGGCAAACTCGAGCAATCTAAACTCTCTTGAGAATGAACCTCATGGAAATTTCCCAATTTATAATAAACCACCAGGTTATAAAAGTCACTGGATAAAGGTATTTTATATTTCAAATTCCTTTCATCAACTTCTCCCAAAATTAAACTTGATCTTCTTAAGGCTTCCTCTGCTATGGAAATACTGGATGGGGTGGGATTATCAAAAAAAGATGCTTCTACCGGTTGAAAATCCCCGTCTGTAATACTTTCCATCCATTTTTCTTCTTTGGAATACTCTATTAACTTAGAACGCAATTTTTTAACTAGTTCCAAATTAGTAAAATCCTCCTCATATACGTAGGTCGAAAGCAGTAAAGTTGTGGCGTAATCTTCTAGAAAGGGTTGTTTTTGTAAATGATCTTCAAAAGAACTGTGGGCAAGTATTTCGTCATTCCAATGAGCCGTTATCAATTGTTGGTATAAGTATAACCCCCGCTTTTTATAAGAATCATTTTTAAGGTATCTGCCGGCAATTAAAAAAGCAATTCCTAAAAGGGCATTCCAGCTGGTAATAATTTTCCGGTCTTTATCAGGTTGAACCTTCTTATTTCTTATTTCCAGGAGTTTCCGTTCTATGCTTGGTAGGAATTTGTTAGTTTTTTTAACTAAATGCAGCTTTCCTTCTAATTCATTCTCCTGCGATAGATCATATATCTCTCTGAAATCCTGCCACTCTGTTTCAGATAAAATCTCCTTAAGTTCATCTTGGCTCCAAAGATAGGTTGCTCCTTCAGCGTGT